>JBBSPH010000020.1:0-17767 GCA_038258985.1 Flavobacteriales bacterium | reverse complement strand
CCATTTTTGTTTTTTGCGGGATTGATTGCGTTGCTAGCCGTCGCCTTTATATTTATCAAATTGCCTCAACTTCAAAAAACAGCCAAAGGTGGTTATTCTGCACTATTAAAAAAGACATCTGTATGGCTGGGAGCTGCAGGAATCTTTGTTTATGTAGGTGCAGAGGTCGCCATAGGAAGTTATTTAGTGAATTATTTTATAGAATTGAACCTGGAAGAAACCATACGCAACAACGACACTATGGGAGGTATCGCATCCTTCTTTTTAAATGCCGATATTAACGACATCGATGCCAAAGCTGTTGTAGGGGCGTTCCTTTTCTTTTATTGGACAGGAGCGATGGTAGGTCGCTTCGTGGGATCTGTTATCATGCGGTTTATCGCGCCTTTTAAGGTGTTGATCGCCTTTACAGCGTTGGCAATACTGATGATCATCATCAGCGTTTCAACTGATGGTCTGACAGCGATGTGGTCGATACTTGCGGTAGGATTATTCAATTCCATCATGTTCCCAACTATTTTTACATTGACCTTAAATGGATTGGGCGATTTAAAGCCACAAGCATCTGGGTTGCTTTGTATGGCGATCGTCGGTGGTGCCATCGTGCCGATTAGCTTCGGCGCACTTGCAGACTCCCTAGGCTTTGCGCTGGCGTTTATTTTACCGATGGCTTGTTATGCCTACATCATGTTCTTTGCGTTTTATAAGGGAAGGAAGATTGCGGTTGCTTAATGCTATTTCATTTACTGTAGAGATCCCATTTAACGTATCGGCTATTGGATATATCGTATGCATGATGAAATGAACAATATGAAAAGAATTGCAAAAACAGCATGCGTATTCATCTCTTTGCTCTTTATTTCCTGTTCAGGTGATGATGAGGCATTGGCATCCGTACAACTGGTTGGAATTTATTTCGAGACCTTTCCTTCCAATAATTATCAAATAGAATTTCAAAATAATGAGATAATGATCTTGAAGGAAATTGGGCGAAGTTCGAGTGATCAACAATTCTTTTACCAGATATCTGGCGACGTGATTGAACTTACACCTACCGTCACTTCCCGTTCACGATTGACTTTACAGATCAAAATTATTGACGATACCGAGTTTCAACTGACAAATATTTTTTATCCCAGTGTTGGCGAGGATACAAATCCCATACTCTTTGTGACATTTGAGAAGTAACAAGCTACAGATCATAACATTTTAAGGTGCCCTTCATCTATTTATCTTTATATTATTATCGAATGGTAGTGCTTAAAGCATTTGGCACAGATAGTTAAACAGAAAAAAGTTAAGGAAAACTACTCACAAACAAAAATTCCCAATCAAATTGATTGGGAATTTTTGTGTAGTCACGCTTTCGCGAAAGCGGAAGTTGTTAACCTCCAAAGTCATCGAAACGAATATTCTCTGGCGGTACACCGAAGTCTTCTGCCATTTTACCAACGGCATTGTTCATCAATGGCGGTCCACAGAAATATACTTCAATATCTTCTGGAGCTTCATGTTTGTTCAAATATTGGTCAATCACCACTTGGTGGATAAACCCAACAAAACCATCACCGCTTTCGTCATCTATATCTGACTTTACTTTCCAGTTATCCTCTTCCGCTGGCTCGGAAAGTGCTAGGTAAAACTTGAAGTTAGGGAACTCCCGTTCCAACTCACGGAAGTGCTCAATGTAGAACAATTCACGCTTAGAACGTCCACCGTACCAGTAGGTCACATTGCGCTCTGTTCTCAATGTTTTGAACAATTCGTACAAGTGTGATCTCATGGGTGCCATTCCAGCACCACCACCTACATACAGCATTTCTGCATCTGAATGGTTAATGAAAAATTCACCGTAAGGTCCAGAAACGATTACCTTGTCTCCTTGCTTTTGATTAAAAATATAAGAACTGGCAATTCCAGGATTCACATCCATCCAGCCATTCTTTGCGCGATCCCATGGTGGCGTTGCGATACGAACGTTCAACATCACTTCACGACCTTCTGCTGGGAAAGAAGCCATAGAATAGGCTCTTTCAACAGTTTCAGGGTTTTTCATTGTCAATGGCCATAGGTTGAACTTGTCCCATTCTGCCTTGAATTTGTCTGGTGTCTCGTGCTCCTCTGGGTGGGCGGTAATATCAATATCTTGATACTTTACCTCACACTTAGGGATTTCAATCTGGATGTAACCACCAGCTTCGTAATCCATGTCTTCTGGTAATCGCACCACAAATTCTTTTATGAACGATGCAACATTGTAATTACGCACCACTTCGGCCTCCCATTTTTTGATACCAAAAACCTCTTCTGGAATCGTGATCTTCATGTCCTGCTTCACTTTCACCTGGCAACCCAATCTCCAGCCAGCAGCAATTTCTTTACGTGTAAAATGTGGAACCTCCGTTGGAAGGATAGACCCACCACCATCAGTCACAACACATTTACATTGTACACAAGTCCCACCACCACCACAGGCAGATGGCAAGAATAACTTATTGTCACCGAGGGTTCCTAGAAGCGTTCCTCCAGAACCGGTAACGATGTCCTTTTCTCCATTTACATTGATGGTCACTGGACCAGAAGGTAAGAGTTTAGATTTTGCGGTAAGTAGCAATAACACCAATAATAAAATCAGGGTCAAAAAGATGGCTACACTCGCCAGTATGGTAATTAGATTAGAATCCATTGGTTCTTTGTTCTAGGTTTAAATTTCAATTCCCATGAAACTCATAAAGCCTAATGCCATGAGTCCAGTAATGATAAAAGTGATCCCTAAGCCTCTTAATGGCGCAGGTACATTTGAGTAAGATATCTTCTCCCGTATAGCTGCAATTGCAAGAATTGCTAGGAAGAATCCGAATCCAGATCCTATTCCATACACGGCTGCCTCGTCGATACCTGCAAAATCTTTCTGTTGCATAAATAGTGAACCACCCAGAATCGCACAGTTTACAGCGATCAATGGCAAGAAGATACCTAATGCTCCATATAGAGCAGGTGCAAAGCGTTCTACTACCATTTCTACCAGTTGCACCATACTCGCAATTACTGCGATGAACATGATAAAACTCAAGAAGCTTAAGTCGATCGTATTGCTACCATTCGGACCGTATTCTGGATTCATCCATACTAAAGCGCCAGGCTTTAATAGATAGGTGTCCAACAACCAGTTGATCGGCACTGTGATTCCCAATACAAAGACTACCGCTGCCCCAAGGCCGACGGCTGTTTTTACAGATTTGGAGACCGCGAGATAAGAACACATGCCTAAGAAATAGGCAAAAACCATGTTCTCGATAAAAATACTTCTTACAGCAAGATTGATTAAATCCATTGTTTGATGCTTAAAAAATTAACTTTGTTCGATTAGGGTTCGATTGCGACTGCGCTGCACCCAGATAATTATTCCTACGGTGATCAACGCCATAGGTGACAAGAGCATAAGCCCGTTATCCTTATAGCCAAACTCGTAAAAGCTCTCCGGAATAACAGATATACCTAGTAAGTTACCCGCACCCAATAACTCTCTAAAAAAAGCTACCAGTATCAATATAAACGCATAACCAGCAGCATTTCCTATACCGTCCAGAAAGGATTTATAAACCCCATGCCCTAGAGCAAATGCTTCCAATCGTCCCATCACGATACAGTTGGTAATAATCAGACCAACAAATACAGAAAGTTGTTTGGAAACATCATAAGCGTATGCGCGCAATACTTGGTCCACAAGGATTACCAAAGCCGCCACAACCACCAATTGAACGATGATACGTATACGGGAAGGAATCAGGTTGCGAAGTGCTGATATAATCATATTACTAAAAGCCATAACCGCCATAACAGCAAGGCTCATCACGATCGCTGGCTTCAATTGCACCGTGATCGCAAGGGCAGAACAAATTCCCAATACCTGTACGGTAATCGGGTTGTTATCAGTTAACGGGTCAGAAAGTAGTTTACGGTTTTTCTTTCCCAACAGGCCTTCGCGCTCATCGGTATCCGAGAGGAAAAGGATCAATCCCTGTTTTTTTGCTTCTTTATTATAAGCCATAAAATTTGTTTTTATCTCGCTTTCGCGAAAGCGTATTTACCAACAACAAGTTTACTGCATTGCCACTTTTACGTTAGTCATTTCTTTGAAGTAAGGAAGGTATTTTTGTAGTCGTTCAGAGATCATATCTGTCACACCATCACCAGTAATCGTCGCACCAGCTATAGCGTCCACGGCATTATCATCCTTATTGTCGCCACCTTGATACCCTTTTGCAACAGATACTCCTATAAAGTTACCTGACTCGTCCATGATCTTCTCATCATCAAACTTCTTACGGAACCAACCTTGGGTAATTTCTGCACCCAATCCAGGAGTTTCTCCCTTGTGGTCAAAAACAGCACCTTTGATCGTATTGACATCATCTTTCAAGGCAACATAACCCCAAATAGCATCCCACAAACCTTTTCCTCTCAACGGGATAATGTAGAATTTAGATCCCTCTACATCGGCAACGTACAATGGATAGGCTTGCTCAGTCACATCCATTTTCAATTCTTTTTTGAGATCCACGTCAAATGCATTGACATCAGTACGCTCTTTTCCTTGATCGTCCAGTGCAACTTGCTCAACAATGTATTTGTCAAACAATATCTGTGCAGAATCGCGAGTGGTTTCAATACCTACCGTCGCCAGAATGTTCTGCATTTTTTCCTCCTTCACGTTTTTAGCTTGCGCCGGCTGCAGGTTTGTCGCTGCAAAGGCCAATGCACTTGCTACAACTGCCACGAGTATCACGGCAAATAGGAACGTGTATGCGTTTGAATTTCTATCCATTTCTTAAGCTGCTTGAAGTTGTGTTTGCGCTTTTGCTTTTTTCAATCGCTTCTTACGCTTGTTCACATTTGCTTGAACGACGTAGTGGTCAATTGTTGGTGCAAAAACATTCATCAGTAATATCGCGAGCATAATCCCTTCTGGATATGCTGGATTAAATACTCTAATCATTATTCCAAAGAATCCTGCTAGGATTCCGTAAATCCACTTTCCTTTTAGAGTCTGTGCGGCACTCACTGGGTCTGTTGCCATAAATACAATACCAAAGGCAAATCCACCGACAACGAGGTGTTGCCAGAAAGGAAAGTTAAACAATTGGTTCGTACCTAATTCTAATAATGTCGCATCCCAACCGCTCAATTCCAACGCCGCTACAGCACCTGCATCATTCTTCACTTGTTCTAGGGTGATTTGCCCTGTGGCAACAAGATCTGTGATATAATCGCTACCCAAGCCGCCGAAATAATTGAAGATAAAGCCCATCGCTGCTCCTCCTGCAAGACCGCCGAGTATGATTCTCCAGCTTCCTACTTTAGTGGCAATCAAGATAACTGCGCCTATGGCAATCATCAGTGCAGATGTTTCAGAAACTGATCCAGGAATAAAGCCCATAAACATATCTGTCCAATCTAGACTAGACAGAGTGGAAGCCGCCGCTGTGGCAGATGTTGATGCAAAAGCAACTGCGTCACTTGCGCCACCGCTTATTACACCATCAAATTTACCGCTGGCGAGGGATCCTAAAATCGTTTCTCCAGAAACTGCATCTGTAGAACCTTCATGAACCCAAATGGCATTACCCGACATATACAATGGGTAAGCAAAGAATGCAAATGCTCTAGCTGTTAACGCAGGATTCAGAATATTCATTCCCGTACCTCCAAAAGCTTCCTTACCGATCAATACTGCAAAAGCAACAGATAGCGCCAACATCCACAATGGGATGTCAACCGGGAAGATCATTGGAATCAATAAACCTGTAACTAAGTATCCTTCATTTACCTCGTGACCTCGATAGATCGCAAAAATAAATTCAATCGTCAATCCTACCACGTAAGAGACGATTACCAATGGCATCACTAGAATCGCACCTTCCAAAAAGGCATCCCAGAAAGGAACATCAAAAACACTGGCAAGGCCACGTTCTTGATACAAGTACTGTGCACCATTATTCCACATTCCAAAAAGTAATGCAGGAACTAACGCAAGCACCACAGTAATCATGGTACGCTTTAAATCTACAACGTCGCGTATGTGCGCACCCTTTTTGGTCGTGTGATTCGGTGTAAATAGAAAAGTATCAAAAGCATTGATTGCCGGAGCAAACTTCTCGTACTTCTCGCCAGCCTCAAAAGGTTTTCTGACCTGGTCTAATTTGTTTCTAACCCATTTCATAGTTTAGCCTACTTCAGTTATCATTAAATCAAGACCTAAGCGTATCACTTCCTGCGCCTCAAGCTTTGATGTATTTACATAATCAACCAATGCAAAATCCTCTGGAGCTACCTCGTAGATTCCTAAATTTTCCATTTTTTCAATATCTCCCGCCATACAAGCCTTGATCAACTGCATAGGGTAAATGTCCATGGGAAGAACCTCTTCCATTTCTCCAGTGACTACCAGAGCACGTTCCTCACCATTAAGGTTTGTGTCCACTTTACTCTTTCCACCTTTCATCCAGGATAGAGAAGTTCCAGAAATACTTGGGATTTCATTGCGGGTAAATGGCAACCAACCCAATAACGCATAGTGGTTTCCTTCTGGAATAAGCGTTAACGTATTGTGGTAATAGTTGAGAAACTGATCGTTGGATAGCTTATCTCCCGTCAATACCGTACCAGAAATAATTCTGGTCTCATTAGTATTTACATTGTTGACTAAGGTTGATACGTTAGCCCCAATTATTGCTCTATAATATTTTCTATCTGCATCTGCGACCTCGCTACCGGTAAGGGCAACTGTGCGCTCTGCAATGAATCTACCTGTCAGGAATAAGTTACCGATGATGGCAACATCTTCTGCTCTCACCACCCATACCTTCTCACCAAAATTGATAGGATCTATTTTGTGGATCTGTATACCAGCATTACCTGCTGGGTGAGGGCCTTTTACTTTATGTACTTCTGCATTTGCAATCGTACCCAGTTTTGAAGCAGAACCAACACCTACATGCACCTTACCAGTGGTCAATTTGCTAAGCGCATCCACACCCGCCTGAAAAGCTTCCATCTTGCCAGACACAATAAAATCAGCATCACCCGCGAGTGGCGCCGTTGTGTAGGCAGAAATAAAAATCGACTTTGGAGTATCCTCTGCACTTGCAACGATATCATAAGGTCGCTGTATGATAAATGGCCAGCAACCAGCTTCAAGTAATCTGGTTTTTATAGCCGCTGGATCTGCAGTCGAAGTATCCATTTTGCCAAATTCCACATACTCATCTACAGCGTCTGCCGTAAAGCGTACTTCAAGAATACGTCGTTTTGCACCGCGTAGAATTTCTGCGATCGTACCGCTTACTGGCGATACAAACTTTACAGGCTCATCATATTTGGAGTAAAAAATGACCTCTCCCGCCTTGACGCGAGCGCCCTCTTTGAGAACCATTTTAGGAACAACAGCATGAAAATCTAAAGGTTTGATCGCGTAAACGCTGGATCGTGGCGCATCGACAATAGATTTGTCAGCCTCGCCTTGGAGCTTTAGGTTAAGCCCTTGTTTTACTCTAATGTCCTTTGACATAGGATAAGTGGATTTAGTCCTTTTTTGAGATTGCAAATTTAGGTAATAATGACCTCTTTTATTCTTAGGTATTTTATTTAGATGCTTTCTAAATAGATGTGTTGATCTGCTTTGGCATTGCTTTGGCTCCTGTATAGTAGGAACAATTTTTCAAGTACCTTTATCTCGTGCAATACATTTTTATGAAGTCGTATTTTCTCCTGTTCATTACAGTGGTTTTTTGTTCCGCTTTCGCGAAAGCGCAAGAACCACAAGACCTCGTTAACGACCCGGATTACATCAAGACGGTGACCTTCAACAAACCGCCAGAAAACATGTTGCCCATCTACACTATGGGCGAACGCATTACCTTGAGTTTTGACGATATCATCGGTGATGAGGCGAACTATTTTTACCAGATCGAGCACTACGATTATGACTGGACCTTGAGTGCGCTTTTCAAAAATGAATTTTTAGAAGGTGTCGATGACAGGCGTATTCTGGATTATCGCAACAGTTTTACCACGCTCCAACCTTACTCCCATTACGAAGTATCCATCCCGAACCAGTTTACCACCGCATTGACCAAGAGCGGCAATTACATGCTCCACATTTACAATGATGATCGTGAATTGGTCTTTTCACGCAAATTCATGATGCTGGATAATCAAGCACTGGTGGGAGCAGAAATAAAACGGGCAAGAGATTTAAAGTACGTCCAGACTCAACAACGGGTGCAGTTTAATGTGGATTCACAGACCATTAATTTTTTAAATCCCAACCAAAATTTAAAGGTAGCCATCTATCAAAATTCAGATTTGGCCACAGGTATTTTTAATATCAAGCCGCAATTTAATTTAGGGAACAATCAGGTATATAAATACGACGGCCCGACTTCTTTCTGGGCAGGAAACGAATACTTGAATTTTGAGAATAGGGACTTTAGGACACCCAACAATCATATTGATTATGTGCGATTGGATGGTGATTTGTACAGCAGTTATTTATTTGTAGATCCGTCAAGGGCGTTTCAGGAATACACCTATTTTCCAGATATTAATGGTAACTTTTTGGTAACCACCAGTTCAAATGAAGACAACGCGATCCAGGCAGAATATTTGAATGTGCATTTTAAGTTGGATCCCATCGCCGCACTACCACAAGGTTCCAGCGTTTTTATTACCGGTAATTTTAATGGATTCCAGTACCAAGAAGAAAACCTGATGACCTTTAATACCTCTTCAAATCTTTATGAAGCCACCTTATTACTCAAACAAGGATTCTATAATTACCGCTATACGGTTATTGATCAAGCTGGAGAAGAAATACCTGGTGCCATTAGTGGCAACCTATGGCAAACTGAAAATGAGTATACCATCCTCGCCTACTATCGCGAGCCTGGCGGTCGCTTTGATAAACTCATAGGGATCGGTGCTGCGAATAGTGCCAACATAACGAATTAATTATATTTGATCGACCAACCATCGATCATGCCGCAGCCTACACGACTACTTAAACAATACCGCAGCCATCGTTGTCTTAATTGTAACACTCCGCTGGAGATGGCCGACAAATACTGTCACCAGTGCGGACAGGTCAACAGCAACAAGAGACTGGCCCTTTCCGATTTCTTTGAGGAATTCCTGGCCAATATTATTTCCTACGATAGTCGCATCTGGCGCACCATAAACGGCATACTTTTTAGCCCTGGAAAAGTTACTAGGGAATACTGTGCGGGTCGCAGGATGGATTATGCAAATCCGTTTCGGTTTTTTCTTACGGTCAGCATTGTTTTCTTTTTGCTGGTTCAGTTAATGGCCAGTTGGAATGGCTCCCTCGAGAGTATCAATCTGGATTCTGAGAAACAGGATTTTTTCCAAATGACCAGTGATTCCCTGTCCAATAAGGATGCGACGCAGCAATTGATAAAAACCAGAGATTCCCTGCAAGAAAGTGGCGACCTACTTACCAGCAGCATCCTCACAAAAGTGATCGAAAAACAAGACACTTCTAACGTGCAGCCTGTGGGGCTCTCCAATTATATCACGCAAGAAGAGTTGGATAATAAGTATTTTCTAGTGTCCTACGTTTTACAAACCGGTGACTACATGGATCATTACGCGGCACATAATAAAATGACGATTGATGAGGCACTGGACGACCTTAAACACCGCAAGGATAGGAAAAACAAGTTGCGGTACTTGAAAGCCACGCGTATACAATCCATCAACCAAAATCCCGGTCTAGCCATCCCGATTTTATTACCCAGGACACCATTATTCCTGTTTTTCTTTGCTCCCATAATGAGTTTGTTTTTCTGGCTGTTATATGCTCGCCGTGCATTTAATTATATGGAGCATACGGTATTCAATTTTCATCTGTTTACGTTTATATTTTTATCCATGTACGTCATGCTGGCCGAATATGCGATCGTCGGTTCCAGTTGGTTAGCAAGTCTGTTTTTTGCCATTATCGGGCCTATTTACCTGTACAAGGCAATGCGTAGATTCTACCTGCAGGGTAGAATTAAAACCATAGTAAAATTTGTATTCATAAATTTTGTATTTTTCGTACTCTTCTTTTTCAGCGGCCTAGTGTTTCTGCTTGGAAGTATTTTTATCAGTGCATAACCATGTTACAACAGATTACCAGAGGCATAAAAATCACGGTGCGCACATCGTTCCAGGGTACGTTCTATAAGAACTATACCATGCATTTTGCTTTTGGCTATCAGATCACGATCGAGAACCAAAGCAAGGACAGTGTCCAGCTCACCTCCCGCCACTGGAAGATCAAAGACAGCCTAAACCGTACAGAACATATTGATGGCGAGGGAGTCATAGGCAATAAACCAGTGCTCAAACCTGGTGAATCCCATACCTACAATAGCGGCTGCCTGCTGGCGTCGCCTTTCGGTAGTATGAGTGGTTCCTATACGATGGTTAATTTTAAGACCGCGCGGCACTTCGGTGTGAGCATTCCTACGTTTAAGTTGAGTGCGCCTTTTGCGTTGAATTAAATCTAAACTTAAGTCTAAATTTAAGGTTTATCGTATTTCGCTTTCGCGAAAGCATATTCGAGAATAAAATCAAAACGAAAATCAAAATCGATTCCTGATGCCGTGTGGTGTGGAATTTTTCGCTTTCACAAAAGCGGGTTCAAAAACAAAATCCGAAATCAATTTCTAACGCTGTTTGGTGTGGAATGTTTCGCTTTCGCGGAATCAAACTTTGAAAGAGAATCAAATATAATCGCCTGACTCAGTCCCTTGATTATTTTGCGCTTTCGCGAAAGCGAAAGAAATTTAAGTTTAGACTTAAGTCTAACTTTAATTTTCCTTTTGGGCAATGGCACATCGATTTTGTACCTTACCGACCAGATTTTAAAACCAAGAAAACAAATCATGGGAAAAGGATTTTTCAACGTACCAGTAGCTGTTAACGACCCTATCAAGTCATATGCACCGGGAACTCCAGAGCGCAAAGAGGTGCTCGCAGCCTACAAGGAATTTTATAACTCAACTACGGAAGTGCCGGTCTACATAGGTGCTGAAGAAATCAAAACAGGCGACACTGGCGATATACGCCCACCACATGACCATAAAAAAGTCGTGGGGACCTATCACCGTGCGGGTAAAAAGGAAGTGCAAAAAGCAATCAGTACGGCGCTTGAGGCACGAAAGGAATGGTCTCAATTACCCTGGGAACAACGTGCAGGAATTTTTCTAAAAGCAGCCGAATTGATCGCGGGACCTTACCGTTCCAAAATCAATGCCGCGACTATGGTGAACCAATCCAAAACTGTTTTTCAGGCAGAGATTGATGCTGCATGTGAATTGGTTGATTTCTTGAGATTCAACGTCCAATACATGACCGAGATCTATGCGGAACAGCCTGCATCAACATCTGGCGCGTGGAATAGACTGGAGTACCGTCCCTTGGAAGGGTTTGTGTACTGTATAAGTCCATTCAACTTTACGGCTATTGCCGGGAATCTACCTGCGAGTGCTGCATTGATGGGCAATGTTTGTGTATGGAAGCCCAGCGACCACCAGATGTTGAGTGCCAACGTGATCATGCAAATCTTCAAAGAAGCTGGCGTTCCCGACGGTGTTATCAATATGGTGAATGCAGAGCCTAAAATGATGACAGAAGAAATTCTTTCCCATGCCGATTTTGCCGGTGTGCACTTTACGGGTTCAACGTCCGTATTTAAGGGAATCTGGTCACAAATAGGTCAGAATATCAATACCTATAAAACGTATCCGCGGATTGTAGGAGAAACTGGTGGTAAGGACTTTATCGTCGCACACAAAACGGCAATTCCTGCGCAGGTCTCTACAGCAATCGTTCGCGGAGCATTTGAGTTCCAAGGTCAAAAATGTAGTGCTGCGTCCAGAGCTTATATCGCAAAAAGCATTTGGCCAGAAGTCAAGAAACTAATTGGAGAAGACATCAAGAGTATAAAGATGGGTTCTCCAGAGGACATGACCAACTTTATGACGGCCGTTATTCACGAAGGCTCCTTTGACAAGCTTGCTTCTTATATTGATAAAGCAAAAGCAGCTGATGATGCCGAGGTCGTTTTTGGCGGTGGGTATGACAAATCCAAAGGTTGGTTTATCGAACCTACCGTTATCGTAACTACAAATCCGCATTATGAGACGATGGAAACGGAGCTATTCGGCCCTGTAATCACGATCTATGTTTACGAAGATGACCAATATGCAGAAACCTTGAAATTGGTGGATGAAACGAGCATTTATGCTTTGACTGGTGCGATTCTATCCCAAGATCGATATGCGTTGAACCAGGCGACCAAGGCACTGGAGAATTGTGCAGGTAACTTCTACCTCAACGATAAGTGTACAGGGGCAGTTGTGGGACAACAACCATTTGGCGGTGCGCGAGCGTCGGGAACAAACGATAAAGCTGGTTCAAAATTAAACTTGCTGCGCTGGGTTTCACCACGTATGATTAAGGAGACATTTGTAACACCAACGGATTATCGTTATCCGTTTATGGGTGAGTAATCTTATAGCTTTTTTAAGCAGAAAACTCCTTTTCATTGATTTGAAAAGGAGTTTTTGATTTTAAATAAATGCAAGCCGCTTCGAGCGACGGTGGAGATGTAGCGATTCATTTAGTTATATAGATCGTGCTAGAACCATATTTCGACTATAGTTCATACTGAGCGCAGTCGAAGTGCGAAACATAATTCAATCTTGGTGGAAACCACACGTCTTCGACAAGCTCAGACTGACATCGCACATCTCTTGTCACACTGAGCCTGTCGAAGTGCGACTCATGAATCAATTTTGGTGGAACCCATCGGTCTATGACAAGCTCAGACTGGCCTTTTACGATCTGAGTTTCTCCACTAATGTTCTTGTTGATCTCGAGGTTTTACCCGATTTTTTGGACGCTCATTCTCGGTTAATTGGTGTTTTGTGCTAGCTTTGAAGCTTTACTAAAAATTAACCTATCCATGAAAAATTTATTATCCTTATTTATCCTAGCAACATCTTTTCAAGTCTTTGCTCAAGAATCTGCGCTATTACGCGTAAATTACACCGAGGGTGACATTTATACTGTCAGTGTTATCCAAAAACAATCTAATGGTGTACAAGGTGGTACTGACATGACTATCTCAATGGATATGGAAATTGTAGAAGAAAGCGACGAATCTTTTGAGACAGAGTCTAAGATAACATCTATCGTAATGGATATGAACCAAGGTGGCATGTCAATGAGTTATGACTCTAGCAAAAGTGAAGATGAACTCGATGAAACTGGAAAAATGATCAAGTCTCAATTGAGCCCTATGATGAATGCCGTTATTTCCAGCACGATCGATATTTATGGGAATACTCTGAAAACATCAGTGGAGCCCGCTGCTCCAGGAATGGAACAATTTACTGCTGGACAAGCAGCTATACGCTATCCTAAGGAAGAAGTTAGTGTAGGCTCCACATGGACCACGGATAATGAATCACAAAGAATGAACGTAAAAACTACCTATACGGTGACAAAAATCGCTGATGGGATAGTTTATTTATCCATGAAAGGTGATGTATCTGGCGTGGGAACTGGTTCTATGACTGGAACATCAGAAATTGAAATGAGTACTGGCACGGCAAGAAATACCGAAAATGAAATTACTGTATCCACGCAAGGCATGGAAGTAACGGTGGCCTCTCAGGTTTTGATGACTAAGAGGTAGTAATTAAGATGTGCTACAGTTTTTAAGACGATCTGCTTGAGCATAAAAGTCCTATTGTAGAATTATACGAAACGCCTTTTCAATTTTATGAAAGGGCGTTTTTATTTTTGATAGATTTCGAAGCCGCTTCTAGCCGCTATGTATAGCTATTGGAAATATGGCAGTCACAAGGAAGAGTTGACTGTGGAAACGGTATCATTTTCCAACCATGTCTTTACTGGAGATCGATACTTGTTTATGAATCTCTAGATAATAAAAATGTTTGTGTCACACTGAGCTTGTCGAAGTGCGACTTTAAGTAAATCTTAGAATTAGCTGGAAGGGTCTTCCACAAGCTCAGACTGACATTTTATCTTGAAGTCAAATATCACAGCTACAACGGCACATGCACCACTTTTTTCGTTTCAAAAAATGGATCCTCAAAAACCTGGTCCAGCTCATAAACATGGGCATATTTAAACGGCTTCAATTCTTCCCGCAGGTCACCGCCTTTTAGGTAAAGAATGCCATTTTCTATCTCATGATAGCTGTCTGGCCGTACCTTATTATGTGTCCAGCTCACAAAATCGGTCATGTTAGTCACCGCTCTAGAAACGATAAAATCAAACTTGCCTTTTACCTTTTCGGCACGGCCTACTTCTGTGGTGACATTTTTTAGTTCAAGCGCTTCCACCACGGCATCGACGACTTTCAGTTTTTTGGCGATGGAATCCACCAGATGAAAATGGGTTTTGGGAAACATGATCGCCAGCGGTATTCCCGGGAAGCCGCCGCCGGTTCCCACATCCAATACCCTTGTACCTCCTGGTGTGTTGGGTAAGCTTTCTCGAAAGCGAACTACACTTACAATTCCCAGCGAGTGCAGGACATGGCGGGTGTAAAGCTCGTCAATATCCTTGCGGGAAATCACATTAATTTGAGCGTTCCATTCTTTATATAATGGTTCCAACTGGGCAAACTGCGCCAATTGATGATCTGTAATGTGCGGGAAATGAGCTTTGATAACGTCTGACACTGTCGATAGTTTGTGCAAAAATAACGGAATAAAAGAGGCCGGAATGCCGCCAGCTGATTCTCTTATGATATTTTTGTAGCAAACCGCACCTTATGAACCAGCAGCTTTCTGACCGTATCAACAATTTGACCACCAGCTCGACGCTTGCCATGGCCGCCAAAACCCGTGAACTGCGCGAGCAGGGCAAGGATATCATAGGACTGAGCCTAGGCGAGCCAGATTTCAATACGCCAGATTTTGTAAAGGACGCTGCCATACAGGCAATCAACGACAACTACAACAGCTATACACCGGTGGACGGTTATGTAGAATTGAAAGATGCGATCATTACCAAATTCAAACGCGACAATAACTTGACCTATAACCGCGATCAAATCGTGGTATCAACAGGTGCTAAACAATCCATTGCCAACGTTGCGATGGTGCTGCTCAACAAGGGTGATGAGTGTATTCTACCTGCACCATACTGGGTAAGCTACAGCGCGATTGTCGAACTGGCCGAGGGCGTTCCCGTAGAAGTTGCCGCAGGTGTGGAACAAAATTTCAAGATTACCGCAGACCAGCTGCGCGCAGCCATCACTCCCAAAACCAAGATGATTCTCTACTCCTCGCCCAATAACCCGAGTGGTTCGGTTTTTACTAGGCAAGAATTGCAGGCTTTTGCAGATGTTTTGAAGGATTACCCAGACATCATCGTTGTGAGCGACGAGATCTATGAGCACATCAATTACGGCTCTGGTCACCACAGTATGGCGGCCATTGACGGGATGTATGACCGCACAGTCACCATCAACGGTGTGAGCAAGGCATTTGCCATGACTGGCTGGCGTGTGGGTTATATAGGCGCACCGGCGTGGATCGCGCGCGCCTGTAACAAGTTTCAGGGTCAAATTACCAGTGGTACCTGCTGTATAGCACAACGCGCTGTGATCACGGCGCTGGAAGCGCCGGTTTCTAAAATCCAGTACATGGTTGACGCCTTTGCAGAGCGTCGCAAATTGATACTCGGCTTATTGAATGACATTGATGGTTTCGTGACCGACGAGCCGGAAGGTGCTTTCTACGTTTTCCCAGATGTTTCTAAATTCTTCGGGCGGGAAATCAAGGGACAAAAAATTTATAATGCAGAGGATTTTTCCCTGTTTCTGTTGAGCGAGGCCCTCGTGGCAACGGTTTCAGGAGAATCTTTCGGTGCGCCCAACTGCATCCGCATGTCGTATGCTGCTAGTACCGACCAGATTGAAGAAGCCATGAAACGTATAAAAGCAGCAGTGTCGTAGGTATTTTTCGCTTTCAAGGAGTTTACGACGAAGAAGTTCACATTGAGCGCAGCCGAAATGCGGCAGCGAAGTGCCGAAAGATTTCGTATTGAGCGCAGTCGAAATGCGAAAGCGAGATCAACAAAATACTCAAACCATCTATTTTGCGTTGAGCAGGATAGATGGTTTTTTATATGTGCAAAGGAAAAACTCCAAAAGAATATTACTAGCTCATATGTTTTACTAGGTGTCCCTACTAAAAAGCGGGAAATCGGCAATCCCAATTTGTGGAAGCAAATTGAAAATCAACAATCATTTCAATTATCGATTCCTCCAAAAAAACGGAGTCAGCAAAATTAGCACGGTAAATAATTCCAGTCGACCTATAAGCATTAGGAATGCGCACCACCATTTCCCTACAGCTGGTAATCCAGCGAAATTGTTTACTGGAGATAAATCACCAAAAGCTGGCCCCACGTTACCCAAACTACTAAGCGCACCACCAATGGCGGTCTGAAAATCAAGTCCCAACGCTGCTAGGCCGACGGCGCCGACAATAAACGACAACATGTAGAGAATAAAGAAACCCAAAATATTGAACACAATACCGTTGGGCAATGCGCGGTTGTTGTAACGCACTGGTAAAATAGCATTGGGGTGCAGCGTACGTTTAAATTCCATGATTCCATTACGTATCAAAATGATATGCCGCATTACCTTGATCCCACCAGAGGTTGATCCCGCGCTACCGCCCAGAAAAAATAGACCAAAAAACATAATCGTTAAAAACGGTGTCCACATCGTATAATCTGCACTCACAAATCCCGTAGTGGTAATTACCGCAAGCACTTGAAAAAAAGAATGCCGAACTGCACTTTCTGCCTCTCCCCAGACCATGGGATGATTAATAGAAGAAATGCTCACATCTGCCTGTAAATAGATAAGTATGGCACCTATAACAGAAAATCCCACCACAAAACTAGTGTACCATCTGAACTCGGTATCTGCAAATATCTTGCGAAACTTCCCCTTGAACCCGAAGTAGCTCAAAACAAAATTCATTCCTGCAATGAACATGAAAAATGTGATGATCCACTGTATCCAAGGATTGTCATTCCAATAAGCTACACTTGCATTTTTTGTGGAAAAACCTCCTGTAGACAAGGTACTCATCGCATGGTTCACTGCATCGAACCAGCCCATTCCCGCTATTTTAAGTAAGATAGTTTCTATTCCCGTAAAGCCGACGTAAATGAGCCACAGTCTTTTTGCTGTATCGGTGATACGTGGATGGAGTTTGTCGGCACTTGGTCCTGGAGCCTCTGCTGCAAAAAGCTGCATTCCACCTATACCTAGCAAAGGTAGAATGGCCACAGCTAGCACGATTATTCCCATCCCACCTATCCAGTGGGTCATGCTGCGCCAGAAGAGAACGCCCTTCGGCATTATCTCGATATCGTTCATGATACTTGCACCGGTGGTGGTAAACCCACTCATGGTTTCAAAAAAAGCATCGGTAAAGTTTTCAATCGCTCCTGTGAACATATAAGGCATGGTTCCAGCGAAAGCCATGATCAACCAACCCATAGTCACGATTAGGTAACCTTCCTTTTTACCCAACTCCTTAATATGGTTTCTGGTGACCAGCATAAAAAATGCACCTAAACCTATAGCGACCAGACTTGCTCCTAAGAGTGGCAAAGATTCTTCCTCTCCATAAAT
>JBBSPH010000019.1:0-17790 GCA_038258985.1 Flavobacteriales bacterium | reverse complement strand
TGGATAACATCTATGCCATCGGTGATGTAGTTCGTGGGATCATGCTGGCGCACAAGGCAGAAGAAGAAGGCGTTTTTGTAGCAGAAACTATAGCCGGGCAAAAACCACATGTGAACTATAACTTGATCCCTAACGTCATCTACACTTGGCCAGAGGTTGCCAGCGTTGGAAAAACCGAGGAAGAATTGAAAGACGCGGGAGTAGATTATAAAATGGGTTCATTCCCTATGCGAGCCTTAGGAAGATCCAGAGCATCTGGTGATACAGATGGACTCGTAAAAATTCTTGCAGATAAAACTACCGACGAAGTGCTGGGTGTTCACATGATAGGTGCTCGAGTGGCAGATCTTATTGCAGAGGCAGTTACTGCCATGGAATTTAGAGCCAGTGCAGAGGATATTGCACGCATGTCCCACGCACACCCAACCTATGCCGAGGCGGTTAAAGAAGCTGCTCTTGCGGCGACTGCAGACCGCGCGCTTCACGTATAGAATTCAGAAATCACAATGTAAGAAAGCTGACTTCGTTGTCGGCTTTTTGTGTTTTTGATAGTGAGAATTAGCGATATTTAATGGTTTCTTAACATTTGTAGGAAACCAAAAGCTGTTTTTTACACGTATTTAGTAGTAACAAATCAAAAATTATGAAATCATTAGTAGTACTCTTCTTTTTAATTGCAAATATAGCTTTGGCGCACACCATTACGGGCGTCGTCGTAGATGAAAATGACAGGCCCATCAAAGACGTCTACGTACTTCACGTGGAGTCTGGGACGCATACCAATACCAACGCACGAGGCTATTTCTCCATAAGTTCTATAGAAGAAGGTGATGAATTGAAATTTGCAAAATTGGGTTATGCCGCTTTCGCGAAAGCGGTAACTGACGAGTCTGAATCACTCAAAATCGTTCTACTGGAATCCAACATAGATCTTGAGGCAGTCAATATAACCAATGAAGTTGATGTGCTAAACACGATCACGCAGGCAGATCTAGAGATCAATCCTGTAACCTCGACTCAAGAAGTTTTGCGCACCGTGCCTGGATTATTTATAGGCCAACACGCTGGTGGTGGTAAGGCAGAGCAGCTATTTTTAAGAGGTTTTGATATCGATCACGGGACTGATGTTGCCATAAGCGTTGACGGTATGCCGGTAAATATGGTATCGCACGCGCATGGTCAAGGGTATGCAGATCTTCACTTTGTGATTCCTGAAACCATTGAGGACATTTCTTACGGTAAGGGAAGTTATGATAAGACCGTTGGGAACTTTGCGACCGCTGGTCATGTGGATTTCCGTACCAAGAATTATGTACGGGAAAATCTGATTAGTGCAGAAATTGGTGATTTTAACTATCAGCGTTATGTAGGGTTGGTGCAGGTTCTTGACAACGCAAATACCAGCGCTTACATCGCTACAGAATATCTAACTTTTGATGGGCCATTTGACAGTCCGCAAAACTTTGACCGTATCAATTTATTTGGGAAATTGAATTATATCGCAGACAACGGTAATGAGTTGGGCATAAGTATATCAAGATTTGACAGTGAATGGGACGCGAGTGGACAGATTCCACAACGCGCCGTGGATAGCGGTTTGATAGGAAGATTTGGTGCTATTGATGATACCGAAGGTGGCGAGACCTCAAGAACTGACGTGAACTTGAATTATGATTTCGCGATTAGTGACAGTGAGAAATTCAGCACTCACTTGTACTATTCAAAATATGATTTCTTGTTGTATTCCAACTTCACTTTCTTCTTGGAAGACCCCATCAATGGAGACCAAATAAGACAACAGGAGTCTCGGGATCTTGCAGGTTTTGATGCTGCTTATATCTATACCACACAATTGTCTGATCATAAGCTGGAACTAACTGCGGGCGCGAGATTACGCAATGACCGCACTACAGGCAGCGAGCTATCTAACACCTTAAACCGCAGAACTACTCTTAATAATGTGCAGTTGGGCGATATCAATGAAACCAATACATCTGCCTTTGTAGGTGCCACTTGGTTTGTGAATGATTTCTTGATTGATGCTGGTTTACGTTTGGAGCGTTTTAAGTTTACGTATAAAGATGCATTGACACCATTGTTTGATACCCAAGATCAAAGTGAGACCGCTTTACTTCCTAAATTGAATTTCAATTATAAAGTAGCAGATAATTTCCAACTGTATTTCAAAAACGGTATTGGTTTTCACAGTAATGATACACGTGTTGTCCTTCAACAAACGGCAGACAAAATATTGCCTTTGTCCTACGGGTCTGATCTAGGTTCCATCTGGAAGCCTGCAGATCGTTTGATCGTGAACTCTGCTTTATGGTACCTGTATTTAGAGCAGGAATTTGTCTATGTAGGTGATGCAGGAATCGTAGAGCCTAGCGGTGAGACAGAGCGTTATGGTTTTGATCTAGGATTGAGGTACCAGTTAACTGACCATGTTTTTTTGGACGGAAATCTAAACTATGCCCACGCTAGAGCGATCAATGAACCAGATGGCGAGGACTTCATACCATTAGCTCCAGAGTTTACATCAACAGGTGGATTGAGTTTGAAGGACTGGAATGGTTTTAATGCAGGAATCCGCTACCGTTACATTGGTGACCGTGCAGCAAATGAAGATAACAGCATCGTTGCAGAAGGTTATACCGTCATGGATTTGAACGTAAACTATGACATCGTCAAAAACCTGCGATTGGGCGTTGCGGTGCAAAATCTATTTGATGTAGAATGGAATGAAACCCAATTTGCAACAGAATCCAGATTGCAAAACGAAACTGCATCTGTAGAAGAAATTCACTTCACACCTGGAACGCCATTTTTTATTAGAGGATTGTTGCAGTATCGATTTTAGAAACCATGGATTTCTTGTAATCCTCTTGTGTTAGTTGGTTCAGTTTTGCATGAATAGCTTTTCATTTAATGTTTGTATAATCGTCACTTATATAGCTGTGCTGTTAAAAAGATGCATTTCGAATATTAATTTATTATGACATTATAGGCAGTCACTAAAAATTGATCAGCACCAGCGGTAGTTTTTTGAACATAAATCTCAATGTTATCGTTGGGAATTACATCCACCGTTCCAATAATTGAAACAGTTTGTCTTTGATTCGTTTGCAATACATCAAAGCTTGATTCTGTTCCTGTAACTGGTAATCCGTTTTTACGAATAGAAAAGCTGTATCTCGAACCAGCGGTTGCTGTAAAAGAAACAGATCCAAATAAATTCATGGCTCTATTTCTACGTCCTTCATAAACTATGCTGTTATTTTGATCCGGAGCGACACGTGCTCCTGTTCTAAATGATCTAATTGAAGTAGTTGATACAGGAAGTTTAAATGGAGTTGTATTACCAATATTTACAACAGCTGCACTTACGAAAAAAAGGTTTGCTGAGGCTAAATCATCGGATTCAAGAGGAATACCAGGACAATCAACAGTCCAATTATTATTAAAATTGAATCCGGGAAACGATCCTGTAGTATATCTATTTATATAGCTGGCACTAGTGCCGGAAAAAACAGTTCCCAACATTACTCCATTTCCTACTATCGGATTGGTACTAACATCAAAAGCTATAGCATACCCATTTGCGGTACTAAAACCACTTGCTTTTTCAACTAATCCAAATGTACCAGTTAACCGCTCATAAGTTCCACTGTTATTACTAAGCCATGCCTGATTGTTGAGTAGCAAATTGCCAATGTTATTATAAGTTATTCCATTGGTATTGCCTACAAATTGGATAATATTTCCAAAATACAAGCCTACCCCTGAAATTGTCCCCACGCTTGCCATTCCAATGACAACTGTATTTTGAATGAGTAACGAGGCTCCTCCAGTAATATTGAAAGCAGTTCCACCGCCTGCAATGGTTATATTTCGAATACTTCCTCCCGTATTACCCGCAAATACATTTCCTGATGCTCTACTCAATCTATCTTCATTAGCATCTAAACCGGCAACATATGCATCATTTAGATTGATAGGTGCTGTAAGTGTGATAGTACCATTAATTTCATAATAGGTATTTGTCTGTAACAAGTAACTTGATCCACCTCCTGCAGCCAGCTCAGGAGCAAGATCTGCAGCACTCTTCACCAGCTTATAATTATTTCTTTGATCGGATGCCGCTTTTATTTTATTCCATGCCCCAGGTGCTGGAAGTTTGGTCGAATCATAAAAATAGAATGATTTTAAATCGGTATCGTAAACAAAAAGGCCATTAGCCGGCGAGATGATTGCCATACGCTGCGCCGTTGTCATTCGCGGTGCTAGCAAACCTTGCGTAGTAGAACTGATATCGAGTATAGAGGTAGCTGCAGGATTTGTTGTGCCTATGCCAACCTGGCTATGCATTAAAGACACATTCAAAATCAAACAAATGCACAGCAAGGGGAAAAACTTTTTCATTTGTTAAACGTTTGTATCAAATATAAATTTTTTAAAACAGTAAAACTACTTTTAAACAGAAATAAATGCATTTTAACTAATTTCAGAATGTTTTCAACTTCGGGAAGTTTATCAATTTTAAAATTTCACCATTATTTTAATGGATGAGTGCTTCGATGCTGGATTTTCAATAGCAATGCTCAGGTATCCACGAGACAAGCCGATTTTTAATCCATACGCTCATGGCGTTTTGATCCTAGTATTGACTGAGTTTAGGTAAACAGTTAAGGATAAGAAAACTGATTTCTTGCGTTCAAACGTCGCTTATTGAGCCTAGAGACTTGGATAATCTGCAGGTTAAATAATTTTAAGAATAAGTTGATTCAATTGCAAACATGGAATGAACATAATTAACTGGTTAATTCTTTTGATGCCTTAAAACACAAGTACCTTTGCCACGTGAACAACAAGCGATACTCCCACAGTTTTTTCCTAGGCAATGCAGCTCATTTCAAGCAAAAGCTCTTGAGGTATTTTGCTCCTGAGCAATACCTGGTCTTATTGGAAAGCAACGCTGCTAAAAATACAGCTATTGACTGCTTGGTTGCCATCGGTGCTATCGATGTGTTGAGGTGCGATGGTGGTAACGCTTTCGCGAAATTAGAATCCTTTCAATCACAACATCAAGACTGGATGTTTGGGTATTTGGGATACGATCTTAAAAACGAGCTGGAGCAACTGACAAGCGAGAATCCCGATCGGTTGGGATTTCCTGATTTGCAATTCTTCATCCCAGAAATTGTACTAGAAATGAGGGTAGATACTCTACTGGTGCATACGTATGATGAGGAATCAGCTTCGTTTGAACAAATAATTCGTGAAGTTCAAAATCAGCAATTGACGGCTGAAGAGAATTTTGAAATTCAAGGATCGCTTACCGCTAACGACCCTAAGGCGCAGTATCTGCAAAAAGCACAAGCATTTCTAGAACACATACAGCGTGGCGATATGTATGAGGCAAATTTGTGTACACAATTTTTTGCTACAGACATTCAACTGGATGCCATCAAGGCTTATCAAGATTTAAATGAGAGCAGCAAGCCACCCTTTGCTGCTTACGCAAGATTTGATGAACACCATATCATAAGTGCCAGCCCAGAGCGTTATCTAAAGAAAACGGGCAACCAATTACTTTCCCAGCCCATTAAGGGAACAGCGGCACGTTCCAAAGACCAAGCTACTGACGAACAGCTAAAACAAGAACTTCTTCAAAACCAAAAAGAGCGATCAGAAAATGTAATGATCGTTGACCTAGTACGCAATGATTTATCCAGAATAGCAGAAAAAGGAAGCGTAGAGGTGAAGGAGCTTTTTGGATTGTACACCTTCCCGCAAGTTCACCATATGATAAGTTCCATCATGGCAACTTTAAAACACGGGTTGTCAGGAATAGAAGCGATCGAGGCTACATTTCCCATGGGAAGCATGACCGGCGCACCTAAGATCAGCGCCATGAAAATTATCGAGCAAACCGAATCTTTCAAACGCGGTGTTTATAGTGGTGCGGTAGGTTATTTTAAGCCTGGCGGTGATTTTGACTTTAATGTAGTTATTCGCACCATCTTGTACAATGCTGCTAGGACAACAGTTTCGGTGAGTGTGGGAAGCGCGATAACAGCAGCTGCCATTCCAGAAACGGAGTATGAAGAATGCCTTGTAAAGGTGCGTGCAATGATCCTTGTTCTTGAGCGGCAGGGCATCGTTTTTTCTTAAATTTGGCGCATGCAGGAAGACTTTGCGCGACATATCCAGAACCATTTTCCCGAATTGCTAAAAAACCGGTTTTTGGTGGCAATTAGTGGTGGTCTGGACAGCATCGTACTTACCCATTTGTTGTTGAAAACCAATGTAGCCATCGAGCTGGCACATTGTAACTTCAAGTTGCGCAACGAAGAGAGCGAGACAGACCAGCGGTTTGTTGAGGAATTTGCGGAACGACGGCAACTTAGATTGCATATTACCAGTTTCCAGACCAAAGATATAGCCCAAGCAAATGGAGTTTCTACCCAAATAGCGGCCCGTGATTTACGGTACGATTGGTTCTACAAACTCGTAAAATCACAGGATCTTGCGGGAGTGCTAACGGCGCATCATCAGGACGATCAAATCGAGACCTTTTTTATCAACCTCAATCGTGGTTCTGGAATAGCTGGATTGACAGGTATTCCAGAGAATTCAAATGGAATCTTGCGACCGCTGTTACCTTTTTCACGTGCTCAGATAGAAGCATACGCGCTTGAAAATAAGATAGAATGGCGAGAGGACTCTAGTAACGAGAGTAATGATTATCAACGCAATGCGCTAAGGAATGTGGTGCTGCCAGAGCTGCATAAGGTGTTACCACAACTGCAAGGTAATTTTAACAAGACGGTGGACTATTTAAATGACGTCAAATGCATCGTTGATGATGCGGTAGTTCGCTTTCGCGAAAGCGTAATCACCACCAACAACACTGGAATCGACATACATCTCGATGAATTATGGGCTTACCCACATTTTGAAAAGTTGCTGTTCTATTTGTTGCAACCATATGGTTTTACAAGAATTGACGAGGTGATTCAACTCAGTTATGCAGCTACCGGTAAGTACCTATCGAATCCAGGATATATCCTATTGAAGGATCGTGATTTGCTGCGATTGGAAAAATCAGCGGAACCCATCACTAAAAAATGGTACATTCTTCCAGAGACAACCCTTGTGGAAACTGCTCATGGCCATCTTACTTTTGAGAGCTTAACGACGGATAGCCCAGTGCAGTTGGTAAGGTCGCAACTGGCAGATAATGTACTATGGCTGGACAAGGAACGGCTGGATTATCCGTTAACTTTACGGGTCTGGTCTCAAGGTGATCGTTTAGAACCTTTTGGGATGAAGGGATCTCAATTGGTTAGCGATATTTTAACAGACAGGAAGCTCTCAAGGATTGAAAAACAACAAACCCTAACCTTATGGTCCACAGAAAAGTTACTGTGGATTCCGTCTATTAGAGCAAGCAGACATTTTGAGGTAAAGGAAACTACTAAAGAGATATTAAAGATTTCATGGAATACATAAAAAAACTGATTTTATTCACCGCTTTGTTCCTAGGTGTTAATGCTCATGCGCAATTATCGGACCCAACCAGCTGGGAAACTGAAGTGAAAAATTTAGGTAATGATGAGTATGAATTAACCACCATCGCTACCCTCGAACCTGGGTGGCATATCTATTCCCAAGTACCAATTGATGCGGAAATAGGGCCGACTCCCACACAGCTGCGTTTCTATGAGTCTACTGGCAATTATCGCCTAGTAGGACCAAATGAAGAAATTGGCACTTATGCAGAATTTGTTGATGTTTGGGATGCCGATGTGTTGCAATTCAAGGAGCGTGCAGTTTTTCACCAAAAAATTGAGTTAGAAAATCCTGCATTGAACTATATCATTGCAGAGGCTACGTTTATGGTCTGTGATGATGAGCGTTGTATTCCAGGAACGCCAGAGGTTTTAATCTTTAAAATAAAACCGGATGCCATAATAGGCGATGAGGTTACCGCCATCATCGACGATTATTATGAAAACGGCAAAGAGCCGTTGATCGCAGCAGCTCCAGATCTATCCAACCTAAATAGCGCGAGTACGTCTCCTGGCATAGAGGATATTGAAGCGTCTAATCAGTCTATAGAAGATGACAACTCAAACGACTTGTTAACGATATTTATTCTTTGCCTTTTGGCTGGATTTAGCGCGTTATTGACTCCTTGCGTGTACCCAATGATTCCTATGACGGTTTCATTTTTCACAAAACAAAGTGAGAATAAAACCAAGGGAAAATTTCAAGGGTTGCTCTATGGATTTTTCATCCTACTCATATATGTATTGTGCAGTTTGCCCTTTCATCTATTTGAGTCCGTTTCGCCAGATATTTTCAATGAGTTTAGTACAAACCCGTATTTGAACATTTTCTTTTTTGTGATTTTTGTGGTTTTTGCCATCAGTTTCTTTGGAGCTTTCGAGATCACAATGCCCAATTCCCTGATCAATAAAGTCGACAAGGCATCAACGGTCGGCGGGATCATTGGTGTCTTCTTCATGGCATTGACACTTGTTCTGGTATCATTTTCCTGTACAGGACCTGTGATAGGTGCTGTGCTGGGTAGTGTATTATCCTCTGATGGTGGTGCAACGGCGTTGAGTGTTGGGTTGGCAGGATTTGGTTTTGGACTGGGAATCCCATTTGCCTTATTTGCGATATTTCCCGGTTGGATGAGCAGCTTGCCCAAATCTGGCGGCTGGTTGAATACCGTCAAGGTGTTTTTAGGATTTTTGGAATTGGCTTTTGCCTTCAAATTTCTATCCAATGCAGATCTTGTTTGGCAAGCAGGGTGGTTACCACGAGAATTATTTATCGCTATATGGATAGCAATTTTTGGAGCATTGGCAATTTATTTATTAGGCAAGATTCGGTTACCACATGATGATGGTGAGAAGTCGATAAGCGTTCCAAGACTATTACTCGCTTTAGCGACCCTATCATTTACCTTATATTTAATTCCTGGACTTTGGGGCGCACCGCTCAAATTAATTAGTGGTTTCCCGCCACCATTGACCTATAGTGAATCACCTTATGGTTTTTCTGGCGGTACAGGAATCCAGGATCTGGACTTACCAGATGGTGCACACTTGACAGTCCACGATATCGTCGCTTTTGACGATTATGAAGAGGGAATGGCCTATGCAAGAGAAATAGGCAAACCAGCACTGATTGATTTTACGGGCTGGGCATGCGTTAATTGCCGAAAGATGGAAGAGCGGGTTTGGGGAGAGCCACAGGTGCTAGACTTACTTAAAAATGAGTTTGTACTTATTTCGTTATATGTGGATGAGCGAAATAAACTTCCTGCAGACCAACAATATACATCTGCCGCTACAGGTAAGAAAATACGAACCGTGGGCAACAAATGGAGCGACCTACAAATAGAAAAATACAGCGTCAACGCACAGCCATTTTATGCGATTGTTGATGCAATGGGGAATGACCTCGTGCCGCCCGTGGGTTATACACCTAATGTTCAGGAATATGCCGACTGGTTAAATTCCGCACTTGAAAAATAATTGGATATGAAAAGAGTACTGATAATGAGCCTTTTGTTGACTTTGGGCTCTTGCAAGGAGAAAAATGAGAGTTCCGCTTTCGCGAAAGCGGACAAACAACAAATTTCACAGCAATTCAACCAATGGTTGGACGTACAATTTGAAAAAGACCTCGCTCGTGATCCTGAAATGCAAACAAGTCTAGGTATCAAAACGGATTATGGACAATGGACCGATATATCATCAGAGCGTGATCTTGAGGATAAAAAACTGGCAGTAAGCCGATTGACGTACTTGACAGATTCCTTAAAGTCAGCTGCATTGGAGGGGCAGGATTTGTTGAGTTTTCAATTGTATAAAAATTTACAGGAGCAGGAAATTAGCGATTTTGAGTACCGTCTGTATACGTATCCTGTTAATCAGATGCACGGGATGCAGGCGGAAATTCCCGCATTTCTCATCAATATGCATAAGATTGAGGATAAGGCAGACGCGCAGGCTTACATTTCACGTCTCAAGGGGATACAGCCTCTTTTTGCTGAATTGGTAAAAGGGCTCGAACTTAGGGAGAGTAACGGAATTCTATTGCCCAGGTTTGTGTATGAGAAAGTGTTGAAGGATTGCACAAATATTTTGATAGGTGCGCCATTTGAAAATAGCAAGGAGCTTAGTACGCTTGCTATAGATTTTCAAGAGAAAGTCAATCGTCTATCACTATCGAAAAAGGAGAAAGACCTGTTGATAGAGCAAGCTAACAACGCCATGTCTAATGAGGTCAAAGCTGGCTATGAGCAATTAATCTCTGTCTTACAGAATCAGCAGCAGCGGGCAAAGGGCGAGGACGGTGTTTGGAAATTTCCTCAAGGCGATGCCTTTTACGAGTTTGCCTTAAGGAGAACTACCACCACTAACCTGAGTGCCAATGCAATTCACGATCTTGGCTTAAAGGAGGTTGACCGCATTCACCGGGAAATGGAGGATATTATGAAAAAAGTAAAGTTTGAGGGCACGCTTTCCGACTTCTTTAAATTTATGCGGAATGATAATCAGTTTTACTACGCAGATACGGATGCTGGCAAATCTAAATATCTTAGCGAGGCAACCTCAAAAATTGAGGTAATGAAAAAGCGTTTACCAGAATTGTTCAATACATTACCAAAAGCAGATGTAGTGGTAAAAGCGGTTGAACCATTCCGGGAAGCCAGTGCGGGTAAGGCATTTTACCAACAGCCCGCTCCAGATGGCAGTCGTCCGGGAACCTATTATGCTAACCTGTACGATATGGAGGCAATGCCGAACTATCAGATGGATGCATTAGCCTATCATGAGGGAATCCCAGGTCATCACATGCAAATTGCCATTGCACAGGAATTGGATAGTGTTCCAGAATTCCGCAAGCATTTATTTTATACAGCCTACGTAGAGGGATGGGGACTGTATTCTGAATTAATACCGAAAGAGATAGGTTTTTATGAAGATCCATATGCAGATTTTGGAAGGTTAGCGATGGAACTTTGGCGAGCTTGCCGTCTAGTGGTGGATACCGGAATCCACTCCAAAAAATGGAGTAGGGAGGAGGGGATTGATTATTATACCGCCAACACTCCCAACGCGGAAAGCGATGCAGTTAAAATGGTCGAGCGGCATATCGTTATGCCGTCACAGGCGACAGCTTATAAAATAGGAATGATTAAGATTCTTGAACTTAGAAGTCGTGCAAAAGAACAGCTAGGCAAAAGATTTGATATCAAGCAATTTCATGATGTTATCCTTACGAGCGGCGCAATGCCATTGAATCTGCTAGAAGAAAAGGTAGATGCTTATATAGAGGCCACAGAATGATTAGTTCATTCCAATAACTGAAAGCAGCCCTTAATCGGCTGTTTGTTTGTTTTTTTAAACGGAGGCTGAGTATCTTATGATTGACAACTATCTATGAGAGATGTTGAAGAGTCATTATCATATAAAATATTAAGCGTTCCCTGATTAAATTTATTACCGAGTGGCTGGCTTATGAATTTGTACGTTGGAATTATAAGTTTTAATGTGCTGCTTAGACTCGTATAGTGAAAAGGTAATAGCACTGTTTCATAGAGGTTAAAGTAGTTCAAAAACCACTAGAATCTCTTCATACCTTCTTTACAGTATTGTTCTTAATTCTTTACCTCAGATAAGCCTTGACGATGTAGGAAGCTATACTACAACTCCATTGTGAGTTAATCGCAGCTAAACGATTCCATGAATGCAGATGTACTTTGCAAGGTTATATCATTGAGATATGGTGAATAGGTAGAATCAGCATTATCTCCTGTTTGTAAGATAGAATTAGGGCAAAAAAAAAGGACTGCCAATGGCAGTCCTTTTGATATATAATAAGTGATACTTAGTTCACTTGGAACTTCACTCTTCTTACCAATTGTCTTGCAGGTGAACTTCCTTTTTCAACTGAAGTATCTTCTCCTTGACCTTCTGCAGTAAGTCTACCAGCATCAACACCAGTTGCAACTAGAATATCTTTCACCATATTAGCTCTACGCTCAGATAGCGTTTGATTATAAGTATCAGATCCTAATTCATCAGCATAACCTGTTAGGGTAGCATTTGCACTTGGGTTATCCTTCATGTACTTCGCAAGAAAGTTAATAGAGGAAAGAGAATAGTTAGTTGGCTTAGTGCTATTGAATTCAAAGTACACATTAACATAACCTTCGTTGATCAATTGCTTGATTAAACCTGATCCGTCAGTACCATCAGCACCATTACCACCAGCACCTTTCATTGCATAACGAGCATCAAGAGCGCTTTCCATATCATCTGGAATACCGTTTTTGTTTAAGTCAAGAGCACGACCTTTAGAATCTACACGTACACCACTTTCAGTTGTGTTGTCACGGTCTAGGTAATTAGGTACACCATCTTGATCATCATCTGCATTGTTCGTTTCTAGAGTTGCAACTCTTCCTTCTACATCACTCAAACGACTTTCAACGCTTCCGTTATACCAGTCTGCGTGAACGTCATTTCCACCCAGGTAGAAATTAAATCCTACAGAAGCATTCACAAGAAAACCATTAAATCCTCTCAAATTAGTTGGAGCAGTTCCGTCAAAAGTACGATCTTGACGTACATGACCGAAAATGGAAAGATCACCAAACAGAGCGATACGGTCGCTCAACTTCAATTGTGGAGTTACACCAACAGTAAAGTTTAACATTTGATCTCTATCATCGATATCGATAGGCTCATCATATGTTATTGACGTAACACCCGCACCCCCATGAACTAAAACACCAAAGGTATCTGTCCATTCTCTAAAACCTAATAGAGTTCCAGCGTTGACAACACCTTCTAAGGATGCACGGTAAGCATGAGATTTAAAAGGAAGACTTTCGTCATCACCTTCGAAACGGTTGTAACCTAGATCTAGATTGAAACCAAATTTGTCATTCACCATGTAACGGATTCCAAGGTCTCCTTGACCGAATGAAGGTGTGTTTGTAAAATAACCTCCCGCAACTGGACGTACAGGTTTGTGAACTCCTGCTCCAAGGTCAAAAGACCACTGATTGTAAGGGATGGATTCACGATCGCGTGGCGCATCATCAGCCATCATTTCTTGAGCCGTTGCTGCTACTCCGCTTAATAGTAATGCTGAGAATAGTAGTTTTTTCATTTTTATTGTTTTATGCTTTCAAAGTGCAAATATATAATTGTTCTTTGAAGTAGAATGTTATTTCAAGCAAAATTCATCTTTTTAACTAATTTTTACAAATTCACTAATTCCTCCAAATCGGTTTAAGCCTATGAACGCTGCGTCTAACCGTTACTTAAGCAGTTCGATTTAATCTTTTTCCCATAGGATTTTCATCGCAAATACTTCGTTTATCGACAACTAATTATACTATTGAGGGTAGTTTTAATCGGCGTAAGAATATATATTCCACTTTACTCATTCACTTGCTTCCACTAAAATGCCATTAATTACGTTCTTAATAACGTCTAAACCATGGATTAGCTCTATGAATCTCGTGGAATTGCAAAAATCTTTGATAATTTCGCTTTCGCGTAAGAGCAAATACGTATGCTATTATGCGATGCACCACAGATCTCAAACGATAGGGTCATACATACTCATCATAGGTTAGTTGTTAGCTAAGTGGAATTAAATTACGAGTTTCGAAATATTAGAATCGAGTCATAAAAGTTATTATGCGACAGTTTTGACCTTTATCAATAAGAGTTTTTTTACAGATTGGGTTTAAACATATTCAAAAACTAAATAGCTTGATGAATGACGTTGCAGTAGTTTTTGGGAATTCAAGCAGATAAACTATATAATATGAGTGTAAAAAACATTTGTTGCATTGGTGCTGGTTATGTTGGCGGACCAACCATGTCCGTCATTGCATCAAAATGTCCAGGTATCCAAGTCAATGTTGTCGATTTGAATAAACAGCGCATTGCAGCGTGGAATGATACAGATCTGGAAAAATTACCGATTTATGAGCCAGGACTAGCTGCGATCGTTAGTGACGCGAGAGGTAGAAACTTGACTTTTAGCACGGATGTTGATCAGGCGATTAAAGATGCAGATATGATTTTTATATCAGTCAATACACCTACCAAAACGTATGGCGTAGGCAAAGGAATGGCCGCAGACCTCAAGTACATTGAGTTATGCGCTCGGCAAATAGCCGCGGTATCTACATCAGATAAGATTATTGTCGAAAAATCTACGCTACCAGTTCGAACAGCAGAAGCCCTGAAAGATATTTTATCAAATACAGGTAATGGGGTAAAATTTCAGGTGCTTTCCAATCCAGAGTTTTTGGCAGAAGGAACGGCTGTGAATGATTTACTGATCCCAGATAGGGTTTTGATAGGAGGAGAGCGAACACCAGAAGGACAGAAGGCTATACAGGCATTGCATGATGTTTATGCCAGTTGGGTTCCCACAGAGCGAATACTAAAAACCAACGTATGGTCATCTGAGCTGTCAAAACTGACCGCCAATGCATTTTTAGCCCAGCGTGTCTCTAGCATCAATAGTTTGAGTGCCTTGTGTGAAGCGACAGAAGCAGACGTCGATGAGGTTGCCAGGGCAATTGGGCAAGATTCGAGAATAGGTTCTAAATTTTTAAAGTCCAGCGTGGGATTCGGTGGGTCTTGTTTTCAGAAGGATATTTTGAACCTCGTCTATTTATGTCAAACCTATGGATTGACAGAGGTAGCAGACTATTGGCATCAAGTCATTATAATGAACGATTATCAAAAACGACGCTTTGCCCAAAAGATAATCTCGTCCTTATATAATACGGTCAACGGCAAAAAAATCATCCTATTAGGTTGGGCATTTAAAAAAGATACCAACGATACAAGAGAGTCGGCAGCCATATATGTAGCTGATTACCTCCTAAGCGAACAGGCAGAATTGGTTATCTATGATCCAAAGGTAACTGAGGAACAAATTTTTGCAGACTTGGATTACCTCAATACCCGTACAGAGGCAGAAAACAGAAAACTCGTTACGGTTGCGACCAGTAAAGAGCAACTATTTAAGGAAGCGCATGCAGTGGCGGTGCTGACGGAATGGGATGAGTTTAAGGAAATTGATTGGCAATTTGCATTTGATCAAATGCTAAAACCAGCATTTATATTTGATGGTAGATCAATTCTTGACATGGAGAAACTGCAGGAAATTGGATTTAAGGGTTTTGCTATCGGAAAGGGTTAAATTCGCTTTCGGGCTTATCAGCAAGCCGGAAACAGAACAATGAACTAAGTAGTCCATTTAGAACGATCAAGACCTTTACTCGTTATATTAACTTTTGAATCACATTAATCTTCTTGGAAAATTTTGAGCTACGGTATTCATCAACATATGACCTTTTTAAGTGCAGAAATGAACCGAAATAGTACGTGTATTCATTTATAAACCTGATCTTTTTTAAGAATTGAATTTTAGTTATATTTTCATTGCTAACGATTTTGTTGGAGTCCGAATTAAATGTTTTATGGTTGCGCTAAAAACAAAGTTTATATTTGCACCCTGTACTATTTAAGATAAATGGTCGTTAATACTTCTGGAATGACTGTTTTAAAATCACATCATTATATGGAAGATTCTATAAGGCCTTGGGGTCAATACTTTATACTTGAAGAAGGAGAAAAATTTAAAGTAAAAAGGATTTAGGTGAAACCAGGAGGGCGACTCTCTTATCAATATCATCACAAGAGATCCGAAGTGTGGACGGTGGTTAGTGGAACGGCTAGAATTACTTTGGATGATATTAGCAAAGATTATTCAATTGGCGAGGTGGCAGAAATTCCTCAAGGTGTGAAGCATAGAGTAGAGAATACTGGCAGTGAAATTTTAACCTTTATAGAAGTACAGTATGGAACTTATTTTGGAGAAGATGACATTGTGCGCATAGAAGATGACTATCAAAGGGTTTAATCTTTTTTCAATAATCAGAATTATTATCATATTTACGACATAAAATGAAAGTAGCTTTAATTACGGGTGTAACAGGTCAAGATGGTGCTTACTTAAGTGAGTTCCTATTAAAAAAAGGATACACAGTTCATGGTCTCAAAAGACGTTCTTCACTATTGAACACTGATCGGATAGATCATTTGTATCAAGATCCACACGTAGAGAATCAGCGTTTTATTCTTCATTATGGTGATATGACGGACAGTACAAACCTAACGCGTTTGATACAGGACATCATGCCAGATGAGATTTATAATCTAGCAGCCATGAGCCACGTTCAGGTTTCCTTTGAAATGCCAGAGTATACAGGTAATGCAGACGGGTTGGGTACATTACGTATTTTGGAAGCTGTGCGATTGCTGGGGTTGGAGAAAAAGACTAGGATATACCAGGCCTCTACTTCAGAGCTTTATGGTAAGGTACAAGAGGTTCCACAATCCGAGACTACTCCTTTCTATCCACGATCACCTTATGCAGTTGCAAAAATGTACGCCTATTGGATCACCGTAAATTACAGGGAAGCCTATGGCATATATGCCTGTAATGGTATTTTGTTTAATCATGAGTCACCCATTCGCGGAGAGACCTTTGTGACTAGAAAAATCACTCGAGCCACTTCAAGAATCGGTTTGGGTCTTCAGGAAAAATTCTACTTAGGTAATTTGGATGCTAAACGAGATTGGGGTCATGCCAAGGATTACGTGCGCATGATGTGGATGATCCTTCAGGCAGATGAACCAGAAGACTGGGTGATTGCCACTGGAACAACGACGACAGTTCGTGATTTTGTGAGAATGAGCTTTGGACATATAGGAGTTACGTTGAGATTTGAAGGAGAAGGAATTGATGAGAAAGCATTCGTGGAAAGTTGTGACCATAATAAATATCAACTTGAAATAGGTAAGGAAGTACTGTCTGTTGATCCCAAATATTTTAGACCTACAGAAGTCGAATTGTTAATAGGCGACGCTACGAAGGCAAAAGAAAAATTAGGATGGGAATGTCAATATAATCTCGCAATGCTGGTAAAGGATATGATGGATGGTGACTTAAAGTTGATGAAGAAAGACCAATATCTGAAAGACGGCGGTTATGACACACTTAACTATTTTGAATAGTCCGCTTTCGCGAAAGCGGAATCGTTCAAATCTCGAGTAAATGAATAAAGATTCAAAAATCTATGTGGCAGGTCATCGCGGTCTTGTTGGAAGTGCAATAATTGAAAACCTAAAGTCAAAAGAGTATGTCAATCTCATCACGCGCACATCAAATGAGTTAGATCTGCGAGATTCAGTTGCAGTGCATGATTTTTTCGAAAAAGAGCAGCCAGAGTACACTTTTTTGGCAGCGGCAAAAGTTGGTGGCATTGTGGCTAACAACAATTATCGTGCAGATTTCATTTATGAAAATATGATGATACAAAATAATGTTATTCATCAAAGCTACCTATCGGGAGTCAAAAAATTATTGTTTTTGGGAAGTACCTGTATTTATCCTAAGGATTGCCCACAACCTATGAAAGAGGAATATTTGTTGACAGGGCCATTGGAGTATACTAACGAACCTTACGCCATCGCAAAAATTGCGGGTATAAAAATGTGTGAAAGCTACAACCTGCAGTATGGCACAAATTTTATTTCTGTGATGCCCACCAACCTTTATGGACCTAACGATAATTTTGATCTTGAGAAATCACATGTTTTACCGGCGTTATTGCGTAAGATTCATCTCGGCAAGGCATTGGAGCAAAACGATTGGACT
>JBBSPH010000018.1:0-18160 GCA_038258985.1 Flavobacteriales bacterium | reverse complement strand
GTTTCACTTATGAGGAGCGCATGTATCACCTTGCACTCAACAAGGACAGGGCAGACGTTATTATTCCTGCATGTCGCATCTATCTGCGCGCCATGAAGTGGAGCGAGGCAAAAAATATTCACGTGCCTAAAATAGGTCTAACTGACGGTATCATTAAATCAATCCATAATTCCAAAAATCAAAAACCGGTGGACTAGAGTTTTTTAGCTACTTTTATCCACACTAACAGTGTTACCTAAATCAATACCATGAAAAAAATTATACTTCTACTTCTTGCTGTTTGTACATACTCTACCAGTGAGGCACAAGTGCGCAATGAAACAACTTTTGGCATACGTATCGGGCTTAACTACTCAGATTTAGAGACAGATTTTTTTGAGGATCCAGACAGCAGGATAGCTCCAGAGGTGCTGTTTTTTGCTGAGATCCCTTTGGGCAATACGTTTTCTTTTGTTCCAGAAATAGGTTTTAGCGCATTGGGAGCAAAAGAGAATAGCATAGACACACCAGATGGAAATACGGTAGACTTTAAAACCAATTGGTTGACCGCCGGTTTTCAAGCGCAAGTCAATATTACGGACTGGCTCTACATCAACGCAGGTCCTAAATTTGCCCTCAATGTGTCTGAGAATGATGAAAACGATTACTACGATACAGATTTGATGGGCGTCGGTGGTCTAGGATTTAGGATAACAGATGGCTTAAGTATCGATGCTCGCTATGGATATGGTTTTACCAATATTTTTGAAGGTACAAACCTCGAGACTAGAGGTTTTGAGGCAGAAAACCGCTTCTATCAATTGACGGTTTCTTATAGAATGTAATATATCGCTTTCGCGAAAGCAAAAACTACCAAAACCACATTGCAAGAATGTGGTTTTTTTTATGTCTAAAATTCTAGGTCAAAGGTGCGTCGCAATAAATCAATCGAAGGATTTTTATCGACTAGCTTTTGGAACTTTTCCTTATCTGTGTAGACGTACCGCTTTTGCACCGCTTTGTCAACTGTTATCTGAATTTCCAGATTGTAGTTTTGCAATTCCCGTTTCAGGAATTCCAAAATCTGACCCATATTCTTCTCCAGATCTTCTTTCATGGACGTATTGGGAAAGCGTAAATGAGCGGTGTTCCCTTCTAGCGTGGGAGTGTCAACACCTAGTATGCTCGCCAGAATAAGGGATCCGCGCTCCTTTAAATGCGCCACATATTTCTCCCAGACCATGACCAGTTCTTCCTGGCTAAATGGCTTTTCAGGCAAGCTATCGTGCGCTACCTCAATTTCTTTTTTATTCTCTGTATGTTCTTTTTTACGCTCGATTCCCTGAATGGACAGTGAACTCACTCTGTCGCGACTTTTTTGCAATAGAGCCTCTCTTTTTTGCTCCAGTGATTCCGCGGAATTATTTGGAGAGACTTGTGTGGCACTATCGATTTCCAGATCCTTATTTAGATCTTCGGTAGTTGAGGAATTTTCTACAATGATCACATCAGCAGTCATCGTGTCTTCCACTAAATCATCTTGCGTGGAATTATTGATGGCATCGATATCTGGTACTGTAGCTGCTGGTGGTTCTGAAACGACTGCATCTGCAAACGTGCTAGCTGGAAGTATGTACGTTAACGGCTTTTTTTTTTCACCAGAAGCTGGTGTAAGAATCGACGCGAGTTGCATGAGGCAAAGTTCCACTAGTAATCGTTGGTTGCGACTGGTACGGTACTTTAAATCTGCATTATTGGTCATCTCAATAGCCGTTTGTAAAAAGTCCATGCCTGTTAGGCGTGCCTGCTCCAGATATTTCTGTTTGGTAGATTCTCCCAATTCCAACAAGACTGTGGTTCGCTCATCCTTACACACCATCAAATCCCTAAAATGGGACGCGAGACCACTCAAAAAATGCTGCCCGTCAAATCCTTTGATCATGATTTGATCGTAATCAATCAGCAATTGCGGGATATTATTTTCCAAAATTAGCGACGTCATACTAAAATAAGTGTCGCGATCCAGCACATTCAGGTTTTCAGTTACTGCCAGAACGGTTAGATCTTTACCGGAAAAACTAACCACGCGGTCAAATATGGAGAGAGAATCACGCAGTGCTCCGTCTGCTTTTTGTGCGATAATTTGTAAAGCTTCTTCTTCCGCATCGATTCCTTCCTTCACCGCGATGCGTTTGAGGTGCTCGCGCATGTCGCTAACGGTGATTCGTTTGAAGTCAAAAATTTGACAACGCGACAATATCGTTGGAATTATCTTGTGTTTTTCGGTAGTTGCAAGAATAAATATTGCGTGTGCTGGCGGCTCTTCTAGGGTTTTAAGAAAAGCATTGAATGCAGCGGATGATAACATGTGTACCTCATCAATGATATAGATCTTGAATTTGCCTACCTGCGGCGGTATACGCACCTGTGCAATAAGCTCGCGTATCCCGTCCACACTGTTATTTGATGCAGCATCCAACTCAAAAATGTTGAATGCAAAATCCTCGTCTGGATCAATTGCAACATCGTGCTGGTTGATCTTTTTTGCGAGTATGCGTGCGCAGGTCGTCTTTCCCACACCACGTGGTCCAGTGAATAACAATGCCTGGGCAAGATGGTTGCTTTCTATAGCGTTTTCCAGCGTTTTTGTAATCGCAGATTGCCCAACGACATCCTCAAATGTCTCTGGCCGGTACTTGCGTGCTGATACTATAAATGGCTCCATGTGGTTTCAAAGATAAAATGAACCCAGAGGTTACCGCAGGAAATATGCGCTCGATTTCTCCCTAATTATTAACAGTTAGCGGTTAAAACAATTAATTTTGCCGCAGCAGGCCGCTCTATCGCCGTTCCGATATATCGGGAAGGAGGAAAGTCCGGACACCATAGGATGGCATAGCGGCTAACGGCCGTCGGTTCGCTTTCGCGAAAGCGAAATAGAATTAGGACAAGTGCAACAGAAAGGATGTACAGGTAATGCTGTAGTGAAACCAGGTAAACTCTATGCGGTGAAATGTCGCGTAAATCAGAGCTTGAGTGCGATTCGTACGATTCTGAAGGGTAGGCAGTTAGAGGCTGCGAGTAATTGCAGTCCTAGATAAATGATAGGGAATTCCACTAGTGGATGAACAGAATCCGGCTTATAGGCCTGCTTTTTTAATTATCGATGGCCGATTTTTAAATTCCAAAATAGGCAATTACTAAGCTTTTCAAATTTCTCCTAATCCCTAATCCCTAATTATTCTTCTTCAGAGCTCTGTCCTTTGAAGAAACTAAAAACCGTACCACCATACCTGCGTGAATTATCAAAAGATGGATGGCTTCTCAAGTCCGTATGTTTGGAATGCTCGATAATTAACAGTCCTTCATCACCCAAGAGGTCTGCGTTGTAAATAGCGTCTACCATTTGCAAAAAACCATCTTCTTCGAGCGCGTAGGGTGGATCGGCAAATATGATATCGTAAGAACCTTTGTGATTTTTCAAAAATTGAAAAACGTCTGCTTTTACCGTGTCAATGGGCAATTGTAACTGCTGTGCAGTTTTATTGATAAATGCGATACACGGTAAATGTGAGTCCACCGCTAGGACTGATTTAACGCCACGGCTAGCAAACTCGTAGGACATATTCCCGCTGCCCGCAAATAATTCCAATACCTGAAAACCGCTAAGATGAACCAGATTGCGCAAAATGTTGAATAAGGCTTCCTTGGCCATATCTGTCGTTGGACGTATGGGTAAATTTTTGGGCGCCTGGATACGGCGACCTTTGTGTATTCCAGAGATTATGCGCATATCAAGTTGGTCAAATAGTTATCATAGTCGCCCATAAACTCTACCTCGCGTACATACATATATAAAAGGTCATAAAGGTCATTGTCCCTTACCTTTTGCAAGATGTACAGCGATTGTGTTTCTGGATCGAGTTGTTGCTGTTGCATGGAGAATAAGGTATAGAATAGAATATCCTCTACCGTTTCGCTAGCAAATAAGTTATGGGCGAGCAATACTCCATCTTCAAATACAGTGAGGTAGAAATGGGATTCCATCACCTCGATATATATTCCATTTCCCTTTTCTTGCAATAATGGCAATTGGAGCGACGAATAATGAAAGTAGGAGTAATTCCCATATTTCTCAAAGAAATAATTATTGATATTGGAATAGGCGATATACACAAGATGAATATTTACATCTTTTAATCCTTCATCAACGCTTATGGTATCTGTTTGAAGTAATCGCGTATTGAATTTTAGGTAATCTGTGGTGTGTTGCTCTTCATAAAGATCTGTAGGAACCACTGTGAAAATATCATGGTGATAGATCAGTTTGATATCCTCAAATTCTTGATTCAGCGCTTGCTCTGTAGAAAAACATTCTTCAATGGAAAGAAGTAGCTCTATAGGATTCGAGGCGTGTTTGAAACTTCTATCAATTGATGAGACAAGCCTGTTTGACGTATGGATATAAAAAGAAAGTCCATCCTGATGAATCAGGACGGACAGTCTATAAGATTGATTTGTATTACTTGTTTCCTCTTGTAATTGCATATTGTCGTGGCCAGTTACCGCTGGTAGAAACCTCTTCTAGGCTACCTACTATAATCGCATCGCCATCTATGGCTTCTACAGCCTTAATTTCTAATTCTCTTTGTAACAAACGCTCCGGTTGGTCAAACAAGATATCTTTTTTAAGTGCCTTAGCCTGGAAAACTTGTAAGTAGTTCTCACCGTCTGCAACTGTACCTTTTTCCAAAGTGATTTTTCCTGGCGCTCCAGCTATATTATAGTTCAGTAAGTTGCGTACATCAACGTCAGCGAACAAGGAGTCTTTAACAGATTTGAATCCTAGCGTATCAATGGTTGTAATTTCTTTATAGTAACCTCCAGTTCCAGAAAGTCCATAACGCGCATTTTTCTCGACGTCGACAATGCTGCTATCACGTTTTTCAATCAAAGCAAATTTTGCAGTGTCGATAAAACGAGCTAGAGCCTCTATGTCATCGGTGTACTTCCCAGTAATTAGTTTGTGGGCAACCTCTGCATCACGAATTCTGATGAGTTGCGCCACAACTTCCTCGTAGCGTTCCTCTTTTACTTCCTCAAACTTTACAGGTTCAGCAATAGATTGATATAATTTGTACCCGAAGAATGCAATCAGCGCCAGTAGAACGACGATGATAACAATGTGTAACTTTCGTGGGATTTTGTTGATGAATATCGCAAGTAGGACAAGCGCAATGATACCTAATACTACCGACAAGATCAAGTTGAACATAAGAAGTGATGTTTATTAACTAATTTTCAAAGGAAACAAATCTACAATTTTTTTTCACTCGTCCTAATCGGCAGTGTTTTTTTTGAACTAAGTTTATCCTCTAGTACCCAAATTCCTGAATGACACCTCAAGATTTCTTTAAAATACTCAAGCTCGACTTTCCATTTGAACCCACTTTCCAGCAAGAAAGAGCTCTAGAAGAGCTGGCAGATTTCATACTGGATAAAAGTAAGGATCGCATATTTATGTTGCGTGGTTACGCCGGTACTGGTAAGACCACCATCATAAGTAGCCTAGTCAAAAGTATCTGGAAAATCAAGCGCAGTGCAGTTTTACTGGCGCCCACTGGACGTGCTGCCAAGGTAATTAGTAGTTATTCCAGCCAACAGGCGGCAACTATACATCGGGAAATTTATTACCCAAAAAGTCAGGGATCAGGAAATGTGTCTTTCTCCCTGAAGGTGAACAAGCATCGCAATTCACTTTTTATAGTAGATGAGGCGTCGATGATCCCAGATGTGGTTGCGGACAATAAAATGTTCGGCGGGAACGGATCATTGTTGGATGACTTGATCGAATATGTGTACAATGGCCTAGGCTGTAAACTTATTATTATAGGTGATACCGCTCAATTACCACCGGTGAAGCTTGATGTATCGCCAGCGCTAGACGCTGCATTGATAGGTCAACGTTACTTAAAAGAGGTTACCGATATTGAGCTGGACGAGGTAAAAAGGCAAAGTGTTGAATCGGGAATTTTATATAACGCAACCCAAATCAGGGAATTCATTGAACAGGACGATCCCAACTTTAAATTCAATGTCGCGCCTTTCACAGATATACAACGGTTGATTGACGGTCATGAAATCCTTGAAACGGTCATGAGTGCTTATGACAATCAGGGACATGAGGAGACGGCAATTATCGTCAGGTCAAACAAACGGGCAAATCTGTATAACCAGCAAATCCGGTCGCGTATTCTCTTTCGCGAAAGCGAACTCTCTACAGGAGATTATCTGATGGTAGTTAAAAATAATTACCACTGGTTGGACAGTACCAGCGATGCGGGTTTTATAGCTAATGGAGATATCATCGAGGTGCTGGAGATCTTTGATTTTAAGAATATCTACGATTTCAAATTTGCCAATGTCAAAGTGCGCATGGTGGACTATCCCAAGGCAAAGCCTTTTGAAACCACACTATTGCTGGATACGCTGACTTCTGAATCGCCGTCGCTAACTTATGAGCAGAGCAATAAATTGTATCAGGAAGTGCGTATGGATTACCTGAAACTGCCGAAATGGAAGCAGTACAAGGAAATCAAGGCAAACCAATATTTTAACTCTTTGCAGGTCAAGTTTTCCTATGCAATCACGTGTCACAAATCGCAGGGTGGGCAGTGGGAAAATGTAATCGTAGAGCAACCTTATTTGCCCGAGGGTCCCAGCAAGGAATACCTGCGGTGGCTCTACACCGCTGTCACGCGAGCCAAAACTAATTTGTACCTTATAGGCTTTAAAAATGATAATTTCATTGAGTAAAATGTCATGCTAGAGATCATCATATCCATATGTCTGGGAGTGGGACTAGCCGCCAGTGCTGGTTTTCGCGTGTTTATTCCCTTGTTGGTGCTTAGTTTTGCTGGGTATATGGATTGGATACCACTATCGGAAAATTGGGCTTGGGCAGGTAGTTTGACAGCGATATTGGTTTTGGCGGCAGCTTCATTATTTGAATTGGTGGCCTATTTCATCCCCTTTATAGATAATTTACTGGACACCGTATCTATACCGCTGGCAACTATTGCGGGCACCCTCGCAATGGTAACGGTGGTTGGCGATCTGGATCCCATTTATAGTTGGACGCTGGCGATTATTGCTGGTGGCGGTACCGCAGCCACGATAGCCACAACGACAAGCGCGGCAAGGGCTGCAAGTACGACGGTCACGGCAGGCTTTGGCAATCCGGTAATAAGTGCGATCGAGGCGGTTTTTGCTACTTTTTTAAGTATGTTGTCAATTTTGGCGCCATTTATAGCGGTAATTGTTGTGGTTTTGACTTTTTTTGGGATAAGAAAACTGTACCGCAAAATGCTTAAAAAAAAGTCTGCTTTCGCGAAAGCGGAACAATTTCCAAAACTTTAAAAAATGAGCATTAACGAAAATAAAACAAGGAGTTGGGAGTGGTCAAGTGATGGATCAAAACTTAATCTTAAAAACACAGAAGAATTAGGGTTTATCATTATTTACAGCATTTTTATCCTGCCATTTCTATATATTCTTCTGATTATCGAATGGCGATGGAGTACCGCAAATCTTATTTTTACTGGAACATTCTTGTTTGTATTTGGATTCTTGCTCCTGATAATGCGTACGACAACCTTTAATAAAGAAATCAGCTTAGAGGATGTAGAAAAGTTGGTTGACAAAGGAATTTTGTTTGAAAAGAAGATTGCTATCAAATTGAAAAACGGCAAATACCGCATAGTAAAATTTAATAGAAAGAAAGACAAACGGGAGTTTATGGATCAATTTGCTTCAAAAAGAATTGAATTGGTTCAAAGAAAATCAACATGGTCATTACCCATAACCTATTAAAATGCTTAAAAAAATAGCCATTATACCTGCCAGACTAGAGGCGCAGCGGTTTCCAAAAAAACTACTACAAGATCTTGGTGGTGCGCCAGTCATCGTACGTACGTACGAGGCAGCAGTGCGTACGGGACTTTTTGATGAAGTTCTGGTGGCTACGGACAGCAAGGATATCTATCAAACGATACGTCAGTTTGACGGTAAGGCGGTAATGAGCGAGAAGCAACACGATTGTGGTAGCAATAGAATTGCAGAAGCGGTGGAAAATCTGGATTATGATATTGTGGTCAACATTCAGGGTGATGAACCTTTTACCAATCGCGGCGATTTGGAACGGTTGGTAGCCGTATTTGAGAACGATCCGCAGAAAGAGATTAGCCTTGCTTCCTTAATGCATCTCCTACCAGAGGAGGAGGATATCAAGAATCCAAACAACGTTAAGGTCATAGTAGACAACTTTGACAATGCGATCTACTTTTCCAGATCGCCTATACCATTCGTTCGTGACTCCAGTATTCCGGTAGACATCTATAAACATGTGGGCATCTATGCTTTCCGGAAGCAGGCTTTGATGGAATTTTATAAAACGAATCCAACACCGCTAGAGCTGGCCGAAAAAATTGAGTGCATACGCTACCTAGAGAATGGCAGAAAAATACGCATGGTAAAAACTTCCAACCACACCATAGGAATCGACACACCCACTGATCTTGAAAAGGCGCGCGCTCTTTGGGAATCTTAGGATTTATTATATAGCAATACCTACGGGAAGCATTTCTTTATAGTCGTTGCGGTATTTACGTACAAATCCTGCAATCTTAGGATGTGTAGGAACCACTTTCAACTTTTTATTATCACGGATATCGGCAAATACTGCTTTTAGAAAATCATCCTTAAAGGTTGGGTTTTCGTCAAGTGGTTCTGGGATAATTAATTTAGTTAGAAATATCTTGCGTTCCTGCTGTGCATATTCAATTTTGGCTAGCTTGCCTTCAAATTCGCATTGGTATTGTCTTAGAAACTCGTTATCCGTAATTTCAATCATAGTCGTATCCATATATGTATCTGTTAACTCGTTCTACTTATTCTTGAGAAGAAATTTACCTGGCAAGCAAAGTTGTTAGCTGGTTAGCAGAAGAGTAAAAATTGCTTGTTGTACTTTGCAAAGATACTTTATTAGCGGCAGTTACCATTGATGCCTACCGTTAAAACCTTGAATGACAAACCATCCTCCCACCATGACTCATGTTTATTTTATGCCAGGGATGGCTGCGTCGCCATTGATATTTGAACATATAGAATTGCCTAAAGATCAGTTTACCATCCACTTAATGGATTGGATAATGCCATTGTCCAAAGAGCCTCTCACTGCATATTGTGAGCGTTTATTGCCTCAAATTATACATAAGAATCCAGTATTGGTAGGTGTCTCCTTCGGTGGGATGGTTGTTCAGGAGTTAGCAGCATTAATTGGGGTGGCTAAGGTGATCATTATATCCAGCGCTAAAAGCGAAAAGGAATTCCCGCGGCGCATGCGTCTTTCAAGTAAAACGGGACTCCACAAATGGTTGCCTACAAGACTCATAGAAAACTTTGATACGTTAGCCAATTACAGCATGGGGATCGCACCAAAAAAAATAGATCTCTATAAAAAATACCTGAATATGAACAAAAGCGAGTATCTCGATTGGGCGCTTGATACCATCGTCAATTGGAAACAGGAACATGTTCTAGACAATATTGTGCATATTCATGGGGATGCAGATCCCATTTTTCCAATCAAGTATATTCAGAACTGCATTATAGTGGCAGGTGGTACTCACGTCATGATTATTAATAGGCACCGCTGGTTCAATGAAAACCTTCCTAAAATCATCTGTCAGTAGGCCATTACCTTATCACCTAAAACTATATATTTAAACAAAAATTAAACGATGAAAAAGATCGTACTAGGCTTCTCCATAGCCACCGTTGCCATCATTGCTATTAGCGCTACCCAATTGCCATCTAGCGATAGTGGTATAGCAGATTCTGCAGGTGAGGAATCGCTGATAGGAGACTACAATGTTTATTCGCTCGCCATGCCCGAGAATCTTAATTTTGCTGGTGAGAATGTCCCGCTGACAGATCCAGATATACAGGAGCGGTTCGATAACGAATTACTGTCTAACGTGTATTTCCAATCCAACGCGATCAAGTTGATCAAGAAGGCGCATAAATTCTTTCCCATTATTGAACCCATCCTCAAAGAAGAAGGGATCCCAGATGACTTCAAATACCTTGCGGTTGCAGAAAGTGCCCTTTCCAACGCAACCTCTCCTGCAGGAGCTAAGGGCTTCTGGCAATTGATGCCGGCTACTGCACGGGAACTAGGCATGGAAGTCAACAGCAATGTTGACGAGCGTTACGATCTGATTAAGTCAACAAGAGCAGCCTGTAAATATTTAAAGGATAGTAAAAAGGGCTTTGGATCATGGACGCTTGCAGCAGCAGCTTACAATGCTGGAAATACTGGGGTAAATCGATCTCAAAATAACCAGGATCAAGAGGATTACTACGACTTGCTGCTCAATAATGAGACAGCGAGATACGTTTTTCGCATTCTTGCATTGAAGGAAATTCTGGAGAAACCAACCCAATACGGTTTCAACGTTTCTGCAGACCATATGTACCGGGACGTTCCTACCACAGAAGTCGAGGTGAGTGAAGAGATTGTTGATTTGGTCGCTTTCGCGAAAGCGAAAAACATTTCCTATAAAGTGCTCAAGATTCACAACCCGTGGTTGCGAGAGACAAAGCTGAACAACCAGTCAGGCAAGAAATACTACATTTCCATCCCTGAGTCGGGCTATTACCAATAAATATGTGGAGTTGGTTCGGGAAAAACTGGTTCTTTACAGCGCTCATCATCAATTATGTGGTGGCGCTAAGTTCTGCATTTTTTCTACTTAGAAATAACCAAAATCCACGAAAGACACTTTCCTCGCTTCTGTTTTTAATTGCTTTTCCGTTTATAGGATTGGCGATTTATTATTTTTTCGGTCTCGAATACCGTAAGTCGAAGATTTTTAAACGTAAGGATCTCAATTCCCACAAATTGATTGATCAGTGGAACAAACGGCTTTTTCCCAGTGACAAACAGTTGGAGCAATTTGAAGACAGTTTTCTGGAAGACAGGGTGAAAATGGTTAAGCTGTTGAGTCATAACCAGAATGTGCCCTTGACGCTACGTAACGATCTGGAGGTTCTTTACAACGGTGAGAATACTTTCGCCTCAATTTTTAAAGAGCTGGCAGCTGCTAAGGATCACATCCATCTGGAATATTTTATTTTTAATGATGATACTATTGGAAATCAATTTATTGATCATTTAATTGAAGCTACTAAGCGTGGCGTCAAGGTAAAACTCATCTACGATTCAGTAGGTAGTGACCTCACTAATAGCGCTAAAAAAAGAATGAGTGCTGCTGGCATAGATCACCATCCATTCATGCCGGTCATATTCTCAAGATTTACGAGAAAGGCAAACTACCGCGACCACCGTAAAATAGTCATCATCGATGGTCATATAGGCTTTTTGGGAGGAGTCAATGTGAGTGACGATTATGTCAATACACCTAACCGCGACCCTTTGAAATACTGGCGGGATACCCACTTGCGTATTGAAGGGCATGCCGTGAAAAGTCTGCAGGCGCAGTGGTTACTTAATTGGTTTTTTGTTTGTGATGGCGACGACCATCATGCAGATGAGGAAATTTACGATAGCTATTTTCCGGAGATTGATGAGAAGGAAAACAAACCCGTACAGATTGCAGCCAGTGGTCCAGATACGGACTGGGCAAATATCATGGAAGCAATATTTGCAGGTATCAATAGTGCTGAGGAAAGTGTACGCATTACCACACCCTACTTTATTCCCAACGAGGCTATTTTGACAGCACTTAAAAGTGCGGCAAGATCTGGCGTGGAAGTGGAGCTAATGTTGCCTCGAATAGGGGATAGCTGGGCCGCACGATATGCATCAAGGTCCTATTTTGAGGAACTGATGGAGAGTGGCATCAAAATATTTTGGTACTGTAAAGGGATGCTGCATGCTAAAACCATGTCGGTGGATGGTAAGTTTGCCACCATTGGAACCTGCAATATGGATTACCGCAGCTTCCACATTAACTTTGAGATCAACGCACTCATTTTTGATCAGGAAACAGCACAAAATTTGGACACCCAGTTTGATTTAGATATCAAGGATTGTGAACGAATTGACATGGAAAAATGGCTGGATCGATCCCTTACCTATAAATTTAAAGAGTCTTTTTGTAGATTGTGGGCACCATTGTTATAACATGAAAAAAGGAAAAATGACATTAGAAATTGTATTGCTACTGCTCTTACTTGGCCTTATTGCAGGATTCCTGAGCGGTAGTGTAGGCGTGGGTGGCGGTGTAGTCATGGTGCCGCTGGCTATCTGGTTTCTGGGCTATGATCAGTATCAGGCCCAAGGGTTGAGTCTTGCCGTTCTCGCTGTACCGGTTACTTTTATTGCAGCTTACACTTACCATACCAGTGGTCATAATCTTGACTGGCGCTATGCGCTCATAATCGCTGTCACATTTGTGATAGGTGGTTATTTAGGCTCGAAAATTGCAATCAATATCAATCAACAAGTATTAAAAAAGATTTTTGGTGTGATTATGTTACTAGTCGCGATCAAAATGATCTTTTTCTCCGCCGCTAAGGCATAATAATTTTATCCACCAATTAAAAAAGTAACTATGAAAAAAAATATTCTTTTATTATTTATGTGTGTCGGTTTCCTAAGTGCAACCGCTCAAATCACTCCAGTAGCTCCCAGTCCCAGTGCAAAAATCATGCAGACTGTTGGTTTGACAGACGTTACTGTCGAATATTCAAGACCAGCAATGCGCGATCGTGCGATATTTGGAGCCTTGGTTCCTTTTGACCAAGTATGGCGTACAGGAGCTAATGCAAATACCGTTGTTACCTTTTCAGATAGTGTTACTGTAGGAAACCAGAAGTTGAAAGCTGGTAAATATGCCTTATATACTAAACCAGGTAAGGACAAATGGGAAGTAATGTTTTACAATAACACGGACAATTGGGGTACACCAGAAGATTGGGACGAGACTTTGGTAGCAGCATCTACAACCGCTACTCCCGTAAAGACTGCTACGAAGGCAGAAAACTTCACTATTGCTATCAATAACCTTGACACTAGTGGCGCAACGATGGATATCATGTGGGACCAGACAATGGTTTCAGTACCATTTACAGTACCAACAGATGAGAAAATGCTAGCGAGCATCAACCGCATTATCGCTGGGCCTACAGGTACAGATTATTACAGCGCTGCCAGTTTTTACCTAGAAACCGGTAAGGATATCAAGCAAGCAAAAACTTGGGTTGATATGGCGGTAGAAAAAAATCCAAATGCGTACTGGATGTGGAGAACAAAATCCTTGATTGAGGCAAAGATGGGTGACAAGACAACTGCCATTGAAAGTGCAAAGAAATCATTGGCTCTTGCGACAGCTGCGCCCAACCCAGATTACGTAAGATTGAACAAGATTTCCCTGGAAGAATGGGGCGTTAAAATGTAAATGTTTGAGTTCGCTTTCGCGAAAGCGAACCAACCACAAAACCGCTCCACAAACGAGCGGTTTTTTTATGCCACAAAGTAGTTAAGGAAACGTCGTTAAATTATAATCGAGCATTCGATAAACCTTAGTTAAAGCCTATGGTTACCCGATCGATAGCTAGTATTTTTAATTCAAACAACACGAATTATGAAATTTTCAAGAAAAGCAGAAGCACAGTGGAAAGGAACTGGCAAGGAAGGTAAAGGGCATATCACTAGCGGTAGTAAGGCAATGGTGGATGTTCCCTATTCATTTGGAACCAGATTTGAAGGAGAACAAAAAGGAACCAATCCAGAAGAATTGTTGGGTGCTGCCCACGCAGGTTGCTATACGATGCAGCTTAGCTTTTTACTAAATGAAGAGGGTTTTACAGCCACGGATTTACATACAGAAGCTACCGTACATTTTGCGGATGGTGAAATAACTACCGTAGATCTAGATTTAACCGGTGAAGTCCCAGAGATAAGTGCGGATAAGTTCAAGGAAATAGCTAATAAGGCCAAAGAAGTTTGTCCAGTCTCCAAGTTATTCAAGGCTCGGATCAACCTGACTGTTGCCTTGAAATAATTGCACACAAATTCCAAATTTAAATAACCGCTGCAGGATACTGTGGCGGTTTTTATTTATAACATCGTGTAATAGGTAATTCCCGTCTGGACAATATTGTAAATAGTCAGTCCTATAGCAATCAATAATGCAATCAATCGTAAATTTTTCTTTCGAATTCCCAGAGCAATTAATAAGGGTATAAAGGCATACAAGAAATTGGTTATTAGAAATATCCCAAAGATAGTATCCGTTCCTGATTGCGCACTCATGAAGCTTAGAAATGCCTGAAATAGAATCAAAAAAACCATCAATAAAATGGTTCCAAAAAGTACTTTATCATTCCAATTTGCGACATTAGCTGATTTTGCATTAGCACGATATGTGGGAGAGGTCCGGTAAGAATTACCACTATTTGTAGTTCCAGCGTCAACTGAATTGCTGGCTAAAAATTGAAGTTCAGGATGTGATAAAAGAGTTTGCCATTCCGATTCGTTTTCCCCACGCACCATAAAATCATCACGCAATTTCTCTTGCATTAGTTCTGGAATCGTAAACGGTCCAAATTCACGGAAACCGTCGCTGTATAAGTATCTAGTCATTAGTGATAGGTTCTGGTAAAAGCGATATGTCGCTTTTAGTGGATTGAATTAAAAAGGCTAGGGCGATGGTCAATAATGCTCCCAGAGGGTTCAACCACAGGAAAGGCAAAATTTTGATACCATTATCCCCTAAATCAATTAAGTAACAAGCAATAACGACTACTTCTGATATGAGCGCTGCAATGAAAATTGCACGACCCTTGATTTTTTTGATGTAGAAAGCTACTAGAAAAATTCCAAGTATAGTCCCGTAAAAAAGTGAGCCTATAATATTTACTAATTGAATCAGGTTATCAAATAAAGAAACCACGCTTGCAAAAGTAATGGCGATTATTCCCCACAATAATGTGAACCATTTGCTGGCCACCACAAAGTGATCATCATCCTTACCAGCGCCACGGAACCGTTTATAAATATCAATAGTGGTTGTAGACGACAAAGCATTCAGCTCAGATGCTGTGGAGGACATTGCAGCGCTTATGATGACAGCAAGTAGTAAACCTATCAAGCCTTTGGGCAAGTGGTTCAATATAAAGTTGATAAATACAAAATCCTTATCGTTGGTTTCGGCACTTGGATCTGCTTTAGTAATCAACTTACGTGCTTTATCACGGTTAAGTTCTTCGGTTTTTCGCAGTTGAGTGAGTTCTGTATTTAGAACCGCCGATTGTTGGGGATTTTTGGCAGCGATTGCATCGCCATACGTAATTTGCTTTGCTTGTTTTTCTTTCAGGATCAAATGATGTTCCTGTTGTAATTGCTGGTATTCGCCGGCATAACTACTCTCTAAAACAGCTTTCTCTGCCGCCGGGTTAAAATTCAAGGGTGTAGAGTTGAATTGGTAAAATACAAAAACCATAACACCCACCATTAATATAAAAAACTGCATAGGCACTTTCAGCAACCCGTTAAAGAGCAATCCTATACGCATTTGTTTCACGGACTTTCCGGATAGATAGCGCTGTACCTGGGATTGATCCGTACCGAAATAACTGAGCATTAAAAAACTCGCGCCAAATAACGCTGTCCAAACATTATAACGATCATCCAAGGAAAAATTGAAATCCAGGATTTTCATCTTGTCCGCATTTCCCGCCATGGTCAATGCATTGTCAAAGGAAACGTTGTCGGGCAATTGAGTAACAATCAATACAAAGGCAGTCACCATTCCTGCCATGATCACGATCATTTGTTGCTTTTGGGTAACGTTAACTGCTTTGGTTCCACCAGAAACCGTATAGATAATCACCAAAATTCCAATGACGATGTTAAGGTATTTCAATTCCCAGTTCAATACCGCACTTAAAATAATGGCTGGCGCATAAATAGTTATTCCAGCAGCAAGCCCGCGCTGTATGAGGAATAGGATAGAGGCTAGTGATCTGGTCTGGACATCAAATCGATTCTCTAAAAATTCATAAGCCGTATAGACTTTCAGTTTGTGATAAATAGGGATAAATGTGACACAGATAATAATTACGGCAATGGGAAGTCCAAAGTAGAACTGTACGAACTCCATGCCATCCGTATAGGCTTGTCCAGGTGTACTTAAGAAAGTAATCGCACTCGCCTGCGTTGCCATTACCGATAATCCCACTGTCCACCATCGGGCGTCGCCACCTTTAATGTATTGCTCGCTCGTCTGCTTACCGCGGGTTTTATACACGCCATAAAGCACGATAAATGCGAGCGTGGAGGCCAGGATGAACCAGTCTACGATCGATAACTCACCTAAGTTGCCCGTGAACCAATCAACTATTTCCATAAACTGAGCTTAGGATATAGAATGCAACGGCAAACAGCAAATTAGCTACGCCTATCGCAATATATAGGTAGGTCCACTTTTTAGAACTTTTGATCTTGTTTATTATTTATGGTGGATGGATTTTTACTCAAACTAATCAAATTGGCCAGTAATTTATACGCCCCAGAAACCCCAGCAGGCAACTCTCTAAAAAGGCTCAAACCGGTGTAGACCACATGACCACTTCCATATTCGGCGACAAGTAAGCTACCTTCGGTTTGTTCTTCTCCCTTATCGCTCATTCCCAGGATGGGAACAAATGCGGGATCCCATTCGTCTGGAAAATATAAACCGCGTTCCTGTACCCAGTCGTTAAAATCGGATTCCGTGATTTTATTGGGAGTGTTCAGGACTTTGTTTTCTGGATGTAGGAAAGTTACTGCCGCGTTCTCATCGGTAACTCGCTTTCGCGAAAGCGAAATTTCCAACGGCCCCAGTGCATTATTCGATATAGAGCGATCTGCCGTGTTGTATTGCATGACAAGGGTGCCACCATTCTTAACATAGGTGTCAAGCCTGTTTTGTAGGCTTGCCATGGCGTCGGGCTCCACATTAAATGCGCGGATACCTATAACAACCGCTTCATATTTACTTAGATCTGCAGGAACTTCTCTGGGCTCATATTTGAAAACCTTACTACCCATTGCTTCGATGGCTTGGGCTACCTCGTCACCGGCGCCGTTGATGTAGGCGACGGTTTGGGCGAGGTTGGTCAATCCCGGATTAACGAGTTTAGCAGTTGCGGCGCGCACCAATTGCTGATCTGGAATATGGTTATAGTCTATCTTGACAATTTCCTGATTATAGGTCCTACCATTAACCACAGCCTCAATCCTCATTTCACCCTCGGAAGATTTATAGGGCGCTGTAATCTTGAAAGTCTCCGTAATTTCTTCTCCTTTTTTCAGGCTTTTGGGCAAACGCTCAATCACCAGTTCTTCCCAATCATCCGGAAACGTGGCATATAGCTCTACATCAGAAACATCCGTATAGGCCTTGATCTTGACGGTAATATCTTTTGACTCTTCATTTTCAAAAACATACACCGGGTTCTCCATGGAGATCGTAATTGCAGGTACTATCATGAATGGCTCGTATACCTCGCCACGCACGCGGTCTGTGGTTTTGTAAACTACCGGTAGTGAAAGCTCGATCTTCTGGTCACCAAAATTCAATAGTAAGGGTACCTGAAACTGTGCAGCACTTTCTGCCAAACCTATCAAATTAGGATCGTTCACGGTGTACATTCCCACGGTTCCCGCCTCTTTCAGATAATATGGATTAGTCGCTGGTTGATCCTCGTCTACCTTCAAAGTTCCCTGCACAACAACCGATTTGTTTTTATTCAAACTGCCGGTGGAATTGGTAAATGATATGGCTACATTATTATTGAGCTGGAAATCCAATAGTTTTAATGCACGGTTGGTAATTTCTACATTTAATTTAACCGTTTCGCCAGCAGTGGCATAAGGTTGGCTCACATAAGCATGGGTATAAAGTCCTACGATGTCTGCAATTATACCGTCAACTTCCTCTCCTTTGATTGTTTTCCAATACCCTTCTTTTAGGGCGCCAATTTCTCTTTTCAATTCCAGCAAAACGTTCAAGCTGTTGGAGGGATTTTTAAAATCATAGTTAGACTTCACATTTTCGAGCTTTGCCATCACTTTTTTCCCGCCATCGACCCTAGTCCAGGTTGTATTGAT
>JBBSPH010000017.1:0-18567 GCA_038258985.1 Flavobacteriales bacterium | reverse complement strand
ATAAATTATCGATTTGAGCAAAAGCATTAAAGATAACTTTGAGGACTTAACATCGACGGCACAAACTTATTTTGCGTCGTCGATTGCTTATTATAAGCTGGATTTTTTCAAGAAGATGATGAAGGTCGCTATTGACGCTTCCCATAAACTTGTTTTGGCTTTCTTTTTACTAATTGCTTTGCTATTCATAAGTGTAGCTGCAAGTATTTATATAGGCGATTTATTGGATTCGATCCCATTGGGTTATGTTATTGTTGGTGCTTTTTATTTGGTACTTGTAGTTATTTCTGCATATACGTTGAAGCCTATTTTACAACGGATAATTCTTGCAAGAGCCAGTAAATCTTATTTTAATGATAAAAAACAATCCACACTAGATGAGTCACAAGATCTATAGCAGTTTCGAGGAAATAGACAGAGATCTAGAAATCCTGGAATTGGAAAGAAAGATTGATTTTGAAAAGATGAAGCTGGATGTAAATGATGTCAAGCAAAGCTTGTCACCGTCGCATATTGCTAATAAGGCATGGCACGGTGTAGCAGATCCAGTCATCAATTTTGCACAAAAATTGTTGGGGATTTAAAAGTGAAATACCCTAAAAATAAAAGCGCTGATCTCATGATCAGCGCTTTCTTTTTTTGATAGCAATGGATATTTAAGAATCAAATTGTTCGTCTGAATCATCATACCTGCTTTCTTCAGTAGGCGGGATATGCTTTCTTTTTGCCTTAGGCTGGATGCCTCTATCCTTATTCTCCTTTTTCATCTCTTCACCTATACGCGCACTCGCGGTAAAACTGGCAATCATGTTATTTAACATATCACTACCGGCTTGTGGCGAGTTGGGCAATAGAATCAGATTAGAATTGGTATGCTCGCCAATGGATTGCAGTGTGTCATAATGTTGGGTTACAACAATAAGTGCACTTGCCTCTTGCGAATTTATACCGACGTTATTTAGAACGTCTACGGATTCCTCTAGACCTCGAGCGATCTCGCGGCGTTGGTCTGCGATACCCTGCCCTTGTAAACGCTTGGATTCGGCTTCAGCTCGTGCCTTTGCAACAATCTTGATACGTTCAGCCTCTGCTTCATACTCTGCAGCCGTTTTCTCACGCTCTGAAGCGTTAATGCGATTCATGGCAGCCTTCACTTGTACATCTGGATCAATGTCCGTTACAAGTGTTTTAATGATGTCGTACCCATAATCCATCATTGCTTCGTTCAACTCACGTTTTACCGCAATAGCAATGTCATCCTTTTTCTCAAACACAAAATCCAGTTTCATTTTTGGGACCTCTGCACGCACAACGTCAAAAACGTAGGCTGTGATTTGATCATGCGGATTTTGTAAGCGATAGAATGCATCATATAGTTTCTCGCGACGCACCTGAAATTGTACCGAAATTTTGAGACGTACAAAAACATCATCTTTTGTTTTTGTCTCTACGATCACATCCAGTTGCTGAATCTTTAAGTTGATGCGCCCGGCAATCTTATCGATTAAAGGCACTTTCAACTGTAATCCAGAGTTACGTATACTGGTAAACTTTCCAAAACGTTCTACGATAGCCGCAGTCTGCTGTTTTACAGTAAAAAACACTCCGAAGAGTAGAATAAGCCCGACTACTACAAGTATCGGGATGATAAATAAGTCCATATTGTTTGTTTTGATTACGGTTAAGATACAACCCATTAGTAGTATGTTTACTTTCTAAGTTACAAATTGATGAAACCCTTCTTGACCTTTCTGGCATTAATATGCCTCATAGCACAATTGGAAGCACAACAATTCAGAGCCTCGATTAACAGGCTGGGATTGGGCGCAGACGCCACTTTCCTGCAATTGGATAGTGATGCGATAAACAGTTCATCAAAGATAGGTTTTGCCGGATATCTGGAAACCCGTGGTGATTTCAGCCGCAGTTTTGATGTGATTTATTCCATTGGAATTTTCAATCATCATATAGAACTGGAAGAGTTCGCTACCAACCAAACCATTGATGCTAGCATGCTGGGAGCAGAGGTAAAATTTCTTTTTGCTTACCGTCCTTTTCGTTCAGAGTACTTAACTATTGAGGCTGGCCCAGCAGTTATGCTCAATGGAGAATGGAATTATGACGACGAGGACAACTTGAGTTTGTTGGGCTCACAAACGCCAATTATCTTGGAAGAATTTGAGAAAACCAATCCCATCAACTTGAATGGAGTTGTGGGCATATCAGTGGGAACAAACACGATCAGGGCGACAGCGCATTACCATTATTCGTTCTTTGATGCACTAGATGGCGTTGACACGCTAGGCAATGAACTCGATGGAAAGCTGAGTTATCTAAGCGCTGGATTGCGAGTTTATTTCTAGCGGCTTTATAGTGATAACTTGGGCGTGACCATCCCGCAGAAAAGCGGGACTGTCGGGCTTTACGTTACAATCTTTTTAAGCTAAAGTTACATCTCCAAAAGGCTTAAAAAGGATTTCCACTTCAATCCCTCACGCAAGTCAATCCAAAGATTCTTTAAAGAAATAAAAAAACTCCTTGCCTAAGAATAGGCGAGGACAGGTTTGCCGGCAGGCAATACAGGAGTGGTTAAAGTTCATCAGGATCTTCTTACTATTTCTAGTTTTCAATTAAGATAGTGGTTCTGCAACCTATCCGTCTCCCGCAAGGCTATCGCCATTGCGGGATCCACCTTTCCTCTTCTGAGGAAAGGAGTTTTTGCAAATCGATTTTTTTGCAAATCATGAGTGGTTGAAGTTTTGATGGGCGAGTTTTGACTTGTAAAAATCGTTACAAGTATAGTGGGCCTTCAACCTATCCGTCTCCCGCATGGCTATCGCCATTGTGGCATCCACCTTTCCTCTTCTGAGGAAAGGAGTTTTTTATCTCAACAGGATTTTAAGGAGAATGCTAAAACTCCTCGCCTAAGAATAGGCGAGGACAGATTTGCTGCAAGCAAATCAGGAGTGGTTGAAGTTCCATTGGATCTGCTTGCCCTTTCTGTTCTCGTTCAAAATAGATAACCTTCAACCTATCCGTTTCCCGCATGGCTATCGCCTTTGAAGGATCCACGGTTCCTCTTCTGAGGCAAGGAGTATTTACCTTTGGCTATCGAAGTTGCTTTATTGCCGTTGTAATCCTAGAAACTGTTTCCTCTTTCCCAATCAAACTAGCAATTTCAAATACATCAGGACCCATCAAACTGCCTACCAACGCTAGCCTTAATGGCATCATTACCTTACCAAATCCCATTTCTTGAGCGGTAATCCATCCTTTTACCGCATCGCTTATCCCAACAGCGCTGTCGTCATCGGTTTTTTGAATGACCTCAATGATATTTTTCATGATATCGCTCGTATCGTCCTTCCAGGCTTTGGCCGCTGCTTTTTCATCAAATTGAGTAGGTGCTGTGAAGAAGAATCCTGCAAGTTCAAATAAATCGTCCACAAATACAGCACGCTCTTTTACCAGACCCACCACAATGTTGACGTAATCCTGTGAACCGAACTCAATATTTTTGCTTTGCAACGCTTTCGCGAAAGCGGAACCTATAACAGCATCATCCTGCTCCACAAACCATTGTTGTTGGAACCATTTTGTCTTGTCAAAATCAAACTTTGCACCAGAGCTGTTGACGCGATCAAGCGAGAAAGCCTGTACCAATTCCTCTAGCGTAAAAATCTCCTGATCTGTCCCTGGATTCCAGCCCAGAAATGCTAACATATTTACGACAGCCTCCGGCAAATAGCCGTCTTCGCGGTAACCGCTGCTGCGCTCGCTGCCTTCTGGATTCCATTCTAGTGGGAATACTGGGAATCCCAGCTTATCACCATCACGCTTGCTTAATTTTCCTTTACCAGTAGGTTTGAGGATTAATGGCAGGTGAACAAACTTAGGCGATTGCCAGTTAAAGCTTTGATATAGAAGCGCGTGCAATGCCATGCTAGGCAACCATTCCTCACCACGTATAACGTGAGAAATCTCCATCTCGTGATCGTCCACCACGTTAGCGAGGTGGTAAGTAGGCATACCATCGCTTTTGAACAATACTTTATCATCCAGCAAGCTGGTATCGATCTCAATGCCTTTGCGTATCTCGTCAAACATACCCAGCATCTTGATCTCTGGCTGGAAACGAATCACATACTCATCGCCACGATCCAATCGCTGTAGGACCTCGCTTTCAGTCAAGGTTAGCGAGTTGGTAAACTCTTTCCTATTATGGTGGTTATAGATAAATGTTTCCTTATTGGATTCTGCTTTATCTCTTGCAGCAGTTAGCTCTTCGTTAGTGTCAAAAGCATAATAGGCAGCGCCATTTTCTATAAGGTGCAACGCATATTTCTTATACCTATCCTTGCGATCGCTCTGGCGGTATGGGCCATAACCACCGTCTTTTCCAGGACCTTCATCAAAGGGTATGTTGCACCAGTTAAGGGATTCAATAATGTAGTCTTCTGCACCTTCTACAAACCTGTTCTGGTCTGTATCTTCCACACGCAGGATAAAGGTTCCCTTGTGCTTTTTGGCAAAAAGGTAGTTGAACAAAGCGGTGCGTACACCACCTATATGTAAAGGTCCCGTGGGACTGGGAGCGAACCGCACACGTACATCAGCACTCATATCTAGGCAATTTTTAGTGGCTGCAAAGATAATGATGCTGGTTGTGATACTAGTTATCGGTTCAGAGTTATGAGTTCAGAGTTTTCTAATTGACGAGTAATCGCTGCGCTTTATGATGATTGATGACAGATGTACCGATCTTTTATAGCAGGCTACAAGCTGGGACTTCTGAGATTAATTGAGATGAAAGACTATTGCGGTTAAAGACAATTCTTTTGAAAATCAACATAAATTAAAACACCATTTATTTTTACGGTTCCGGTTTTCCTAGGATTGACATAGGTCACCCTTTTAAAATATCATAAGAATCATTATAAAGCTGCTGTCTGCAACGCTACCATTTCCCGTGGAACATGTTTATTAACTAATGAAAACCAAAGCGGCGGGAACAGCGCCACCACCATCATGGTAGGATATCCATAAGGCAATTGCGGACTCACATCGTGATAGTCGAGAACCTGGTATTTTTTACTGGCTCTAAAATGGTGGTCGCTGTGGCGGGTGAGTTCGTAAAGCAAGATTCTGCCTAGCGCATGATTGGAATTCCAACTGTGGATCTCACGTACAAGCTCATAACGGCCAGATTTCTTTTTGGCACGGCGCAATCCATAATGTTCAAGGTAATTCACCAACTCTAACAGTGAGAAGCTTAAAACAGCAACAGCGACGGCAATGCCAGCTGTAGCCCAGGAAAATATAAATCCTATCGCGAGTAAATAGGAAATCTGCACCATCGTATACCAAAACATATCGCTTTTCAAGGAGAAGAAACTACGTCCTGACTGTTGGTTGAGACGATGTTGAATCGACCAGGCATTTGTATACTGCGATGTTACCGACCGCGCCCAGAAAGAATAAAAATTCTCATTGTACCTCGCACTTGCAGGATCTTCAGGTGTGGCAGCATTTAGATGATGGCCGTGATTATGTTCCACGTAAAAATGCATGTACAAGGAGGGAAGCAACAGTGCCTTTCCCAGAAAACGTTCCCACGATTCCTGACGATGTCCCAACTCATGTGCTACATTGATTCCCAAACTTCCAGTTACAATCGCTAGTGAAAAAATTAATCCGATAACTTCATAAAGTTCAAAACTACCAGCAGAATAGGCAGAGAATCCGTAATAAAGCACTCCAAAAACGATAGGCACATTCAGCCAAAGCAAAACATCAAAAAACACATTTTTCAATTTGCTTTCCCGCTCCACCTCGTTCAAATTGGATTTCAAGGAAGGCATCCAGAGTTCTAATAAGGGCACCAATCCAAATATCATGATAGGCGTTAAATACAGCCACCAACCACCATAAGCAATCCCAACAATGCAAAAAACGGGAACTACATATGCGGTAAGGTATTTGAGGTCTTTCATTTCGAGGAACTTAGTTTATAAATATAATGTATTTCACTAATTGTTGTTTTGAAACTAATTCCTATATATGGATGCATTAGTATCTTATTGCTTATCAATTAGATAATCGGTAATATTGTTTAGATACTGAGAGCGCATAAAATTATATGACCAATTTTCAAATCATCGAGCAAAAGCTCAACAAGTTTATTCGCAAATATTATGTGAATGCTTTGATACGTGGTGTAATCTTGTTTCTGGCGATTGGATTGCTGTATTTTATTTTGGCGGCTGGCATAGAATATTTTTTATGGCTCAGCAAAATGGGAAGGACCATTCTTTTCTGGAGTTTTGTAGCGGTTGAAATCGGATTGCTCGTTAAGTTTGTTGCAATTCCTATCGCTCGTTTGTCAAAGCTGTTTTCGGAAATTGATTTTAGGGATGCGAGTGAGATGATTGGAACCCATTTTCCAGAGGTATCAGATAAGTTGGTCAACGTGTTGCAGTTACAGGCAGTTGGCGGTGATGATGAGCTGACCTGGGCGAGCATCAACCAGAAGAGCGAGGAATTGAAGCCCATCCCGTTCAGTTTGGCGATCAATTTCAATAAGAATAGCCATTATCTCAAATACCTGGCAGTTCCCGTTGTCATTATTGCTACATTAATTTTTACGGGAAATAACGATGTGTTAACTACCAGCGCAGCACGCCTGGCAGATTATGATAGCGACTACCTACCACCGGCTCCGTTTAGTTTTCAGGTACTCAACGCAGACTTGAATGCGCTCCAGAATCAACCTTTTCAACTGCAAGTGCGAGTTTCAGGGACTAAATTGCCTGAAAATGCTGCGATTTATTACGCCGATCAGCAATATTTTCTGACACAGGTAAATCCTGAATCCTACACCTTTACTTTTGATCGACCAGTAGACGATATAGATTTCTATCTCGCGGCAAACGATGTGCGCAGCGTTGATTATCAGCTCAATGTCAATGAAGTTCCCAGCATACGTACGTTTGAATTGGCACTGGATTACCCAGATTACACAGGCAAAAAGGACGAGGTTCTCAAGAGTACGGGAAATGCGCTAGTTCCTGCTGGCACACAGATTACATGGCGGGTAGATGCCACCGCGGCAAGTCTGGTACAATTCAGAACACAGGAAAAAAACTATAATTTCCAGAAGGTTGATGATGAGTTCGCTTTCGCGAAAGCGATCTCCCAACAAACTCCTTACTCCATTACGACATCAAACAAAAACGTCAGGGACTACGAACGGCTGGATTTCAACATCAATGTCATTGTAGATGAATACCCTGAATTGTCGATAGAAATGAAACGGGACTCTATTGACGAACGAACACTCTATTTCAAAGGTCAGGCGGCAGACGATTATGGTATTCGTCGTTTACAATTGGTGTATTATAAAAACGATGCGCCAGATGATAAAAAAGTAATGGCTCTTTCCAATAACGGCGGTACTTTTCAGCAATTTTTTCAGGAATTCCCTGCTCAACTACCGTTAGAGGCAGGATTTGCTTATAGCCTTTATTTTGAAGTTATTGATAATGACGCTATAAATAGCTATAAAACCGCCAAGTCTCCTGTTTATTCGTACAATAAGCCGACGGCAGACAAGGAACAGGAAATGCAACTGCAACAGCAAAAAGAGTCTTTGTCTAATCTGGAGAAAGCACTCAAGGATCAAGAAAAGCAACAAAACAATATCAAGGAATTGTCTCAAGAGCAAATTGAAAAGGAGGCGCGTAGTTATAGCGATAAAAAGAAGCTTGATCAAGCACTGAAAAATCAACAGAAACAGGAGCAGCAAATCCGTAAGCAGATTGATAAGCTGGATAACCAATTGGAAAAATCTGGCGCTCAGCAAGACGAGAAGAAAAAGCTTTTACAAGACCGTCTGAAAGAAACCGCCGAAGAATCTAAGAAGAATGAAGAACTGCTTAAAAAACTGGAGGAATACCAAGACAAGATTTCCAAAGAAGAACTGCAGGAAAAGCTAGAAGAAACACAGAAAAACACCAAGCAGCAACAACGCAGCTTACAGCAGCTGCTAGAGCTTACGAAACGATACTATGTGGCACAAAAATATGATCAGTTAGGCAAGAAGCTTCAAGAGATCGCAGATCGTCAGGAAAATCAATCCACAAAATCAGAAGTCGACAACAAGCAGGCTGATCAAGACGCGCTCAATAAGGAATATAAGGATTGGGAAGAAGAATTGCGTGAATTGGAGAAGGAAAACAACGATCTCAAAGAAGAAATGGACTTAGAATTTGATCCACAACAATCGGATGAAATCAAATCTGATCAACAACAGGCTAGCGAACAGCTAAGCAAACAAAACACGAAAAGCGCCCAACCCAAACAGAAAAGTGCTGCTCAAAAGATGAAGCAACAAGCAGCTGCTATGAAACAAGATATGGCCCAGATGGAAGCAGATGGTGTGGAAGAGGACATGGAAATGCTGCGACAAGTTTTAGATAACCTAGTTGTGTTTTCTGACCGACAGGAAAAAGTGTTGGTTACGGTTAAGGCGATGAAACGCAACAGTCCCAACCTTAGCAAGAGTTTGAAATTACAAAAGGATCTGGAATCTGCATTCAAACATGTGGATGATAGTCTGTTTGCCTTGTCATCTCGTAATCCTAAGGTCGGGAAAGATGTCGATAAGCAGGTGTTGGACATCTATTACTATATGGAAAAATCCCTTGAGGAGCTCGCTGAGTTGGAACTCAATCGTGGTCAGATATCGCAGCAGTTCTCTTTGAAAGGAGCCAACGAGTTGGCGGTTTTACTAAGCCAGTTGCTGGACGCCGAGAACAACCCTAGTATCTCAGGTAAGCCGAAGAAGTCTGGTCAAGGAGCGGGTTTCCAATTACCTAACATCATCAAACAGCAAGAAAGTCTTAAAAAAGAAGGCGAAGGTAAAGAAGGTGAGGGGAAAGAAGGCACGCAAGGAGAGCAGGGCAAGAAGCCGGGAGGCGATAGCCCTGGAGCATCTGGCAAGAATGGGTCGCAAGGTGAAAGCGGTACTAAGGGCAAGTCAGGATCCAAAGGTTCACAAGGCAGCACGGGCAGTCAAGGAGAAGGTGGTCAAGGCAGTAACGGACAGTCTGGTTCTAAAGGACAGTCTGGAGAAAATGGCCGTGATGGTAAAACCAGCAACTCCGGTGAAAACCGATCTTCAGGAGGTGATGGCAAGTCTGGTTCAAATGGCAATGGATCGAATGGTAACGGCTCAGGCAGCAATGGCAATAGCGATAAACAGTCCTATAGGGAATCGGAAGAAGAGAGTCAACGGATTTATGATATTTATAAGCAGCAACAACAATTGCGGGACCAGTTGGAAAACATGATGATTCAAGAAGGACTACAGAAAAAGGTTGATGCAATTACGGACGAGATGAAAGCGGTTGAGCGTAAGTTGCTGGATCAAGGTCTTGATCGAGAAGTTCAAAATAGAATGACAGAGATTATCTATGACTTGATGAAGTTAAAGGATGCGAATCTTGAACAAGGAGAAGAGCAGAAAAGACAGTCTACTACTAACCAAAATGAATTTGTCAATCCTTTGCAAACAGATCCTGCGGTCATCCAACGTTATTTCAATAGCAAAGAGATTCTCAACCGACAAGTATTACCTTTGCAGCCGCAATACCGCAGCAAAGTAAAGGAGTATTTCAAGACCGATGATCGAATTCCATAGTCAGACAAATTTTGAGTTGGTTGATGAGGCCAAGAAGATTTCTTGGCTGCAAAACATAGCGGATACGCATAATGCGATTATAGAGTCAATAGGTTATGTGTTCTGTGACGATGAATTTGTTTATAACATGAATCTTGAACATCTCCAGCATGATACTTATACAGATATCATCACCTTTGATTATGGAACGGACGATTTGCTAGAAGGTGAAATATACATCAGCGTCGATCGTGTTAGAGAAAATGCCCAAGAATTTCAATCATTATTCGATGAGGAATTGCGCAGGGTTATGGCACACGGCTTATTACATATGATGGGATATGGAGATTATAGCGCCGAAGAAAAATTAAAAATGCGACAGCTTGAAGACGAATGTCTCAAGATGTTTCACGTGAAACATTAATTATGTTTTTAGAAGAATACGATGTTATAGTAGTAGGCGCGGGCCACGCGGGTAGCGAGGCAGCCGCTGTCGCAGCAAATATGGGTGCGAGCACATTGCTAATAACTATGAATCTACAAACTATTGGTCAGATGTCCTGTAACCCAGCAATGGGAGGCATTGCCAAGGGCCAGATAGTTCGGGAAATTGACGCTTTGGGAGGATTAAGCGGCATCGTAAGCGATAAGAGTGCGATTCAGTTCAAGATGCTCAATAAGTCTAAAGGTCCTGCGATGTGGTCGCCGCGCACCCAAAATGACCGTATGCGATTTGCTGAAGAATGGCGCATGCAACTAGAGTCTATAGAGAAACTTGATTTTTATCAAGAAATGGTCTCAGGATTATTGATTGAAAACGGTAAAATAGCTGGCGTCAAAACTTCTCTTGGTTTGCCTATCCGCGGTAAATCCGTGGTATTGACAAATGGTACTTTTCTCAATGGATTAATTCACATCGGCGAGAAACAATTTGGTGGTGGTAGGGCAGGTGAAAGAAATAGTACCGGTATAACTGAACAACTTATTGACTTAGGTTTTGAATCTGGTCGAATGAAAACAGGTACTCCACCAAGGGTGGATGGCCGCTCTCTAGATTATTCTAAAATGTCTGTCCAGCCTGGTGACGAAGACGTTTCTAAATTTAGCTATACATCTCATTCAAATAAGCTTTCGCGACAACGGGACTGTCATATGACATACACTAGCCCGTTGGTACATGATTTATTGCGGGAAGGTTTTGATCGTAGCCCGATGTTCAATGGTCGCATTCAATCAATCGGGCCGCGATATTGTCCATCAATTGAGGATAAAATAGATCGTTTTGCCGATAAGGATCGTCACCAGATGTTTATTGAACCGGAAGGTTGGGACACAGTAGAGGTGTATGTCAATGGATTTAGCACTTCCTTGCCTGAGGATGTTCAATTTAAAGCGCTGCGCTCTGTGGTTGGTTTTGAGAAGGTAAAATTCTTTCGTCCGGGCTACGCAATAGAATACGATTACTTCCCACCCACACAATTGAAGCATACATTGGAAACTAAACTGGTGGATAATCTATATTTCGCTGGACAGATTAATGGAACTACTGGTTATGAAGAGGCTGCTTCACAAGGCTTGATGGCGGGAATCAACGCTGTGCGTAAAATACGTGAAGAAGAATCTTTCATCTTGAGAAGGGATGAAGCGTATATAGGTGTTCTTATAGATGATTTGATCACGAAAGGAACCGACGAGCCTTACCGGATGTTTACTTCTAGAGCAGAATACCGCACGCTGCTGAGACAGGATAATGCAGATATTAGGTTGACACCACAAGCATATGACCTTGGGATAGTGGGTGACCAACGATTAAAATCTGTGGAGCGGAAGCAGGACGAAACTGAAAAGATGTTGCAGTTTTTACGGAACACAAGTTTTGATTATCCAGCAATGAACGAGTTACTGCGGGAGAAAGAAACTGCGGAGGTAAGTCAACATGACAAGTATTTCAAAGTTTTCTCCAGACCACAAATCGGCCTAGCTGATATCAGAAGGTTTGCAGAAGTAGAAGATTACATTCAGAACAATGAACTTGACGAGGATATACTAGAACAAGTTGAGGTCCAAGTGAAATACTCTGGATACATTGAAAAAGAAAAAAATAATGCAGATAAGTTGAATAGGCTAGAGGATATCAAAATACCATCGGGATTTGATTTTAGCAAGATACAATCCATTTCTATCGAGGCACGCCAAAAATTGAAGGCTGTACAACCGGTAACCATATCTCAAGCATCAAGGATTTCTGGAGTTAATCCTAGTGACATTTCGGTTTTGCTGGTGCATATGGGCAGATAGTTTCACGTGAAACAATGATCGAAAAAACCACTAAATACTTGTCAACTCAAGATCACTTCCTCACACAGGAACAATTTGAGATTTTCCAAACGGACATTCCAGGACTTTTAATCACCCATCCTCAACCGGAGCATTTAGACAAATACTACGATACCAAAGACTATTTATCGCACGACGATTCTGATCGTTCACTGTTTGCCTTTCTTTATCGCTTTTCGCGAAAGCGGAATATCCATTCAAAGTATAAATTGATTTCAAAATATTGCTCTGATGAGCCAATTTTGGACGTGGGTGCTGGAAACGGAGAATTGGTGAAATACCTGAGGGAAAACCATCTGGATGCCGAAGGTTATGAGCCGAGTGAGACGGCTCGTAAAGTTGCTTATCGAAAGGGAGTGCGATTGCGCGATCATTTACCTTCCAATAAAAAGGAGCATTATAAGGTGATTCAAATGTTCCATGTATTGGAACACATTCCCGACCCACTAGAATTATTGACAAAACTATATTCTATGCTCCAAAATGACGGAACCTTAATTATAGCTCTTCCTAATTATAAATCTTGGGACGCATATTTTTTTGGAAGTTACTGGGCTGGATATGATGTACCACGACATTTATATCACTTTGACCAACAGGGATTAATCAACCTTGCCAAAGAAAAATTTACATTGATACATACAAGGCCAATGTGGCTCGATAGCTTTTATGTTTCCATCTTATCTGCCAGGTATCGAAAAATCAAATTATCGCTCGTTTTCGGCATTTTTATAGGAATGATCTCAAATATCAAGGCATTATTTTCAAAAGAGCCTTCCTCAAGAATCTATATTTTTCAAAAAGCGGTTTTAAACGCCTCTGAGAGTAAAAACAGCCAGTAACTATATAATCCAATGGCTAAATCGTAAAAACGCCAAAAACGGACTCAGGCGAATCGGTTTTCAATTGAAAAACTCTATAATTTTTCTTGTTTATATAGAGATAAGAGATTGCACCCAATAAAGTCCAAAGATGGACACTAGAAAGTAAACTGCTATACGAGCAGCTCCAGAATAATCTTTTATCAATCGTAACCCAAAAAGGAGCACAGCAAATAAAATGCTAGCCGTGATAAGGGCATAAGATGCAAATACATAATCTCCATTTGAAACTATATCCCAAATTCCCAAGGCAGTGATTGTACTTATGATTATCTCAAAACCTAATATTAGAATAATCATTGGCAAAATGGAGCCACGTAAGAATGTGGTGGAGTACAGTTTACGATAAAAGGTCATTTGAACTTTCCAATCATTGATTTTTTCAAAGGCAGAAATCAACAGAGTTATTAGAATAAAGGACAGAAGAATGACTGGTCCGACATCGGTAATTTTCATAATACTGGTCAAATTTTCGGCAAGTATAGTCAGTTTGTGTATTTAATTAACTAAAACACAAGTTTTGAGCACCTTTAATCGAAAATCAAGCCGATTTGTGCAAAATCCGCGTCATTTCTATGCTCAAGTCTGTAAACACAACCTTGGCATTTGCGTTTCTGTCGATATGCATTAGTGCGGACTCCAACAAGTCCGTTACATCGTTGATTCTGTGCCCATCGACAAATTCCGCAAATTTGCCTAAATCGAAGCCTGTTTTAGTCTCCATATATACGGCAGATGTAGCTTTGTAGTTCTGTAGCATCGCTTGCCTGAAAAACTCCAGTGAAAAAAGCAAAAAGCGCTTCTGCACTTCACGATTCGTTGCAGCAAGTGTTTCTGCCCATTTGATTAAACCACCGATGGCGCTCGGCTTGCCCTTTGCGCTAAATGCTGTGCGGACCCAAAACACGAACCATTCCTCGAACTCTTGATCCTCGGTAGCGTTGGAAAGTAATTTTAATGCTTTACCGTAACTGCCATTAGCCTGTCTAGCTATCATCTGGGCATTGTTAGGAGAGGTCAGACCTTGATCTATAAGTTGTTTTGCAATTGAGGTTGCGGGTAGTTTAGGTATTTGAAGAATTTGGCATCTAGATCTGATAGTGTTAATGATTTGGTTTTCATCCTCAGTGATTAAAATTAGCACCGTGCCTGTAGGAGGCTCTTCAATGAGCTTCAACAATTTATTGGAGGCAGCAGTGTTCATTAATTCTGCTCCCCAGATAATGCACACCTTGGCACCACCTTCATAGGATTTCAAACTTAGCTTGCGACTAATTTCTGCTGCTTCATGTACCCGTATCTCACAGGATTTCTTTTCTATATCGGCCGCTTGGAACCAGTCCTCCATTGCACCATAGGAATGACTCGCTAGAAAACCTCTCCACTGCGCGATAAAATCATTTGAAACAGGCTTAGTAGAGGATTGTGGCGTAGATGCCACTGGGTAGGCAAAGTGAAGATCTGGGTGGCCAGCTTCCTGCACACGGTTGATACATGCACCATCATTTTGGTTACAAAGAATCAAACTGGCATAATACATCGCAAGTGGAAGCCCACCACTGCCTGCAGGAGCTACAAATAGCTGAGCGTGTGCGACCCTATTATTTCTTACGGTCGTTTGAAGGTGTTTTTTAAGGTGTTCTAGACCTACAATGTCTTGCTCCTGCATCCTGCAAATATATAAGACTGGCCAGCAGGTTGAGCCATATCTCTTATATTTGTCTTTCTCTAAAAACAGCAGAATATGAACATTGAAAATATATCATTTGAAAATAAACGGGCATTGATACGGGTAGATTTCAATGTACCGCTCAATGACAATCGCGCAGTTACAGACGACACGCGCATCAAGGCAGCAAAGGATACTATTATCCATGTATTGGAACAAGGTGGTTCTGTAGTATTGATGTCCCACCTGGGTCGACCAGATGGTGAAAAGCAGGAAAAATACTCGCTAAAGCATGTGGTTGAAACAGCATCAGAAATTTTAGGCGTACAGGTTCAGTTCATTGATGACTGCATAGGAGAAGAAGTAAAGAACAAAACTCGTAATCTTCAACAAGGAGAAATACTATTGCTGGAAAACCTAAGATTCTATAAGGAAGAAACAGAGGGAGATGAAGGATTTGCAAAGCAACTTGCGGAATTGGGTGATGTTTACATTAATGATGCCTTTGGGACAGCGCACCGTGCGCATGCTTCAACAACAGTAGTAGCGCAGTTTTTTGAGCAAAAATGTTTTGGAAGGTTGATGCTGCGCGAGATTGATAGTTTGAAAAAAGTATTGGAAACACCAGAAAAGCCTGTGGTAGCGATTCTAGGAGGTGCTAAGGTTTCTTCAAAAATCACCGTGATTGAAAACATTCTGGAAAAGGTGGATCATTTGATTTTGGCTGGTGGTATGGCTTATACATTTATCAAAGCACAAGGTGGTCAAATAGGCGATTCATTAGTTGAAAATGATAAGCAAGACCTTGCACTTGAAATCCTGGAAAAGGCAAAAAAACTAAACACTCACATTCACCTTCCAGTAGACTCTATCACTGCCGACTCATTTTCTGAAAATGCGACAAGAGACACTTCTCCAATTGATCAGATACCGGACGGCTGGATGGGGCTAGACATAGGTGAGGAATCTAGAAAGAACTTTGCAGAGGTGATCAAAAATGCCAAAACCATCTTATGGAACGGTCCAGCAGGAGTCTTTGAGATGGAACCATTTGCTCATGGAACTATCGCTCTAGGCAATGCTGTTGCGGCCGCAACAGCAGGCGGAGCATTTTCATTAGTAGGCGGCGGCGATTCTGTCAGCGCGGTGAAGCAATTTGGTTTTGAAGATAAAGTAAGTTACGTGTCCACGGGCGGCGGTGCAATGCTGGAAATGCTGGAAGGAAAAACCTTACCTGGAATTAAGGCGATACAAGGCTAGGATGGCAAGGAGATTGATAAATTACCAGCCATGATTAAAAAGCACCTAATTCTGGTTATTGCGCTAGGTTTGAGCACGGCCATAGGCAGCGCTCAAAACCAGCCATCACCTATAGAAAGCTCCAGAAAGGATACCCTACAGGTTAGAATGTTGGAAGGACAACTAGTAGTTAATCCCGCCAAAGCCAGAGACACACTCGGTCTCATCATTTATCCCGACGTCGATACTTTAGATCAAGGATTTCTTGACATGCTCTACCAGCATGATGGTTTTGATTACATGTTTGATGATGAACACGTTTCTACCGACGACGACCTGTTAGACCACATTCTGTCTACAGATTCCTTAAAGGCAAGACTCAAGCGTATCAATGAAAGCACGCCCTTTCAGATCGAGTACAATCCAGTGTTGGAAGCGATGATCAAGAAAAAATTGACTTATAAAAAAGTGAATTTAGAGCGTATAATGACCTTGAGCGATTACTACTTCCCGATGTTTGAGGAGCAGTTGGATCGCTTTGACATCCCACTGGAGATGAAATATTTAGCAGTCATTGAAAGTGCCTTGGACCCTAAAATTAGGAGCCGTGTAGGTGCTACTGGACTCTGGCAATTTATGTTGCCCACTGGCCGTGCCATGGGACTAGAAGTCGATTCCTACGTAGATGAGCGTATGGATCCAGTTAAATCTACCATCGCAGCCTGTAAATATTTGAATTACCTGTACGACATGTATAATGACTGGGATCTTGCCCTTGCCGCTTATAATTCTGGAGCGGGAAACGTCAATAAGGCGATACGACGCAGTGGCGGCCGCAAGAACTACTGGAACCTCAGGCCTTACTTACCTCGTGAGACAGCAGATTATCTACCACAATTCCAGTCCATGCTGTATTTGTACACTTATGCCAGCGAGCATGGGTTCAAACCGCAGCGCACCCAGCGTTTACGCATAGGTACTGACACCGTGATGGTCAAGAATAAGATCAGTTTTGCGCATATTTCCAAGGCGCTGGATTTGGATGAAGAAACCATTAAGTTTCACAACCCTAGCTACAAACTGGACGTCATTCCCGTGATCAAGGACAAGCCACAATTCCTAAGACTTCCTTATAAGGAAATGACTGATTTCGTGAGCAATGAAGAAAAAATTTACGCTTTCGCGAAAGCGGAACTAGACGAAATAGAGCAACCAGAGCCAGAATTGTTGAAGCCGCAAACTAATATTACCTACACGGTAAGAAGCGGTGACTTCTTAGGCAGGGTGGCGGAAAAATACCGAGTAAGTGTAAGCCAGATCAAACGCTGGAACAACCTGCGTAGCAATAGCCTCAAGATAGGCCAGCGGCTAAAAATCATGACCCGTGGTGGAGCCGTTGTAAGCACTTCTAGCGTGAAAACCTATAAGGTGCGCAACGGTGATAGTCTGTGGGAAATATCTAAAAAGAACGGACTTACCATCAACGAACTCAAGAAACTTAACCCCACAAAATCTCGAGCCCTTCAACCGGGCATGACTCTTGTGCTACAATAATTCTATGAGAAATATCTACTTACTACTGCTTACCATTGCACTCATTTCTTGCAATGAGAAATCTGTCGTTATCAATGACAGTGCGGGCCGCCTTAACGACATCTTGGTAGTTATCGATAATGAGAACTGGGATGGCCAGATAGGAGACAGTATACGTTCTGTATTGGCAAGACCACTGGATGGTATTGTACGTGAGGAGCCTATGTTTTCCATCAATCAGGTAAAGCCAGAATCCTTTGAGGGCATGCTCAAAAAATCACGCAATTATTTATTCATTCAAAAGTCAGATAGTACAGGTGTTGCCATCCGTACGGACAAATATGCCCGTCCTCAAATAGGTGTAATTGTACGTGGTAAAACGGCTGCAGAAATTGCCAAAGTTTTAGGTGACAATGCAGATGATATCATTAAGATTTTTAACGACGGCGAGATTGCAGAAAAACAGCGTCTCATAGATCGCGTGAAACTAAATACAGACCAGATCACCGATAGATTTGGTATTCTTATCAATGTTCCACAGGCTTATCGATACGCCAAAACGGAAGATCCAGATTTTACCTGGTTGCGACGTGATATCGTAGAAGGCACCATGGATATCATGATTTATGAGGTTCCATTGAAAGAAATTACTAGGGACAGTAGCGTGGTAAATGATATTGTACGTGTCAGGGACTCAGTCGGTGGAATGAAGATCCCTGTTGATAATGGTGTATTCCAGACAGAGCCGGCATTTTCACCATTTGTAAATGAAACCCAGATTGATGGTCGATTTGCTTTTGAAACTAAGGGAACCTGGGAAGCCAAAAATAAGTTTATGGCAGGACCATTTGTCAACTATACAGTTTATCACAAAGAGAAGAACAACTGGCTAATCATTGAGGGCTATGTATCAGCGCCCAATGCTGCCCAACGGAACTATCTATTTGAACTGGAAGCAATTTTGAAAGGAATAGAGTTCGCAGATTAAGCGTAAAACTTTAATAACCCAACATAAAAAATCCCGTGGAAACTTCGTTTCTACGGGATTTTTAATTGCTGGAATCCAGAAACTATTTGCTGGAGTCTATATTATTTTTAGGCTTATCATTTGCATCCTCTTTGGTCGCATCTTTAAATTCCTTGATCCCGCCACCTAGGCCACGCATCAATTCTGGAATCTTTTTACCACCGAAGAGCAGTAATACCACCACTACAATCAGCACGATACT
>JBBSPH010000016.1:0-18749 GCA_038258985.1 Flavobacteriales bacterium | reverse complement strand
ATTACCTCGATCCAGCAAGCGGTGGATCAGGCACAATCGGTGAGTGGTATTGATATCAAAGAAGTTACGGTAGGTATTGCTGGCCAACATATACGTAGTTTGCAACACAGTGATTATATCACGCGAGGCGATAGTGAAACAGTGATCAATCAAGAGGATATTACCAAATTGTGTAACCAGGTTTTCAAACTGGTCATGCTTCCCGGTGAAGAGATCATTCACGTATTGCCGCAGGAATACAAGATTGATGGACAGTCAGAAATCAAGGAACCTATCGGAATGTACGGTGGCAGGCTGGAAGCAAATTTCCACGTTGTGGTAGGTCAGGTCGCTTCCATTAGAAATATTTATCGCTGCGTGAAAAGTGCAGATCTTGACTTGAGCGACATAACCCTCGAACCTCTTGCAAGTGCAGAAGCCGTATTGAGCCAGGAGGAAAAAGAAGCTGGTGTAGCCCTCATCGATATAGGTGGTGGTACAACAGACCTCGCCATTTTCAAGGACGGCATCATACGCCATACCGCAGTGATTCCACAGGGCGGGAATATCATTACACAAGACATCAAGGAAGGTTGCTCGATCATAGAGAAGCAAGCGGAATTGTTGAAGACTAAATTTGGTAGCGCATGGCCTGGAGAGAACAAGGAAAACGAGATCGTTTCCATTCCTGGCTTACGCGGTCGCGATCCTAAAGAGATTACCCTCAAGAACTTGAGCAAGATTATTCATGCACGGGTTATTGAGATTTTGGAAACAGTTTTTGTAGAGATTAAAAATTATGGTCATGATGAGCCTAAAAAGCAATTGATCGCAGGAGTTGTTCTCACCGGTGGTGGTGCACAACTCAAGCATATCAAGCAGTTGGCGGAATATGTTACGGGAATGCCCAGCAGGATAGGTTATCCCAACGAGCATCTCGCCGGCGATAGCGATACAGAAAGCACAAGCCCGTTGTTTGCAACCGCAGTAGGTCTGGTTTTAAAAGGGTTACAGTCGCAGGAGCTTCATCAGGCAGAAAAGAGATCCAGCGTGCAACCTGTTTCTCCTAATAGTTCCGCTTCCGCGAAAGCGAACCAACCCAAACCAGTAGAACAAGAAGAAGAAATCGAGGATGAAGGCCCGTCGGTGACACAACCTAAAAAGACCCGCGGGATATTTGAAACCTGGGCCAATAAATTCAAGGATTTCCTTGATCAGGCGGAATAGGAGTGATTAGTACAAAGTATAAAGTACAAAGTATTAAGGTTTAAGAAGCTTGAAAGTAAGAGGTTGAAAAAAAGAAGAAGCTTTTCCGAATAAGTAGGAGAACTGTTTCTTGATCAGATGAGGGTTTAGAAGGATTATTATTAATAAAAAATTATAACGTGAAATTTGTAGTGTCATCAAGATTTCAAAACCTTAGAATTTGAGATTTGAGATTTGAGATTTGAGATTTGAGATTTGAGATTTGAGAAATCGGTAATCCGGATTTGTGAAGCAAATAGAAAATTGAAAATCGGCAATAAGAAGGCCGATTAGAGCAAAATTAAAAAAGAAAAAGAAGGCGCGTTGACCCAACCGTCAGACCACATAAAGTAAAAGTAGCAGCATTATGAGCAACGAAGATTTTAACAGCATATCATTTGACCTACCAAAAAACCAATCCAACGTGATCAAGGTGATAGGTGTTGGTGGAGGTGGGAGCAACGCGATCAAGCACATGTTCCAGCAAGGCATAAAGGGTGTCGATTTTGTGATCTGTAACACAGACGCACAGGCACTGGAAAATAGCCCAGTGCCCAACAAGATTCAGTTAGGCGTTTCCCTTACGGAAGGTTTGGGCGCTGGTGCAAACCCAGAAGTGGGCGAACATGCCGCACAGGAAAGCATCGAAGAGTTGCGTGCGATGTTGGACCCACGTACTAAAATGGTCTTTATTACTGCCGGGATGGGTGGTGGTACTGGAACGGGAGCGGCACCAGTAATCGCTCAGGTTGCACGCGAGATGGAGATCCTGACCGTTGGAATCGTAACTACACCGTTTCATTTTGAAGGTAAGGTACGTAACGAACAAGCCCAAAAGGGAATCGAGAAATTCCGCCGTAACGTTGATTCGTTGGTAATCATCAACAACAATAAATTGCGCGATGTTTATGGAAACCTAGGCTTCAAGGCTGGTTTTTCAAAGGCAGACGAGGTTCTTGCTACGGCTTCTCGCGGGATTGCTGAGGTGATCACAAATCACTACACGCAGAACATCGACTTGCGCGATGCAAAGACGGTACTGGCAAATTCTGGTACTGCTATCATGGGTAGTGCACAAGCGACTGGCTCAAATCGTGCTCAGGAAGGAATTCTAAAAGCACTCGACAGCCCTTTATTAAATGATAATAAAATTACAGGTGCTAAAAACGTATTGCTATTGATCGTTTCAGGATCTGAAGAGATCACTCTTGACGAGATAGGCGAGATCAACGAGCACATCCAGAGCGAGGCTGGTGGTGGTGCAAACATCATTATGGGTGTGGGCGAGGATGAGTCATTGGGCGATGCAATAGCAGTTACCGTAATCGCCACGGGATTTAATGCAGAGCAGCAAAACGAGATATCTAATACAGAAGGAACACGCATCATCCACACACTGGAAGAGGAGCAACGAGCTACCAAAGTCTTGGATGAAACCAACGATAGAGTGGTTGCGGGACAGCTGATCATGGACGAGGTAGAAGAAGTGGAGGAGCAAATAACAATTTTGGAGCTTGGTGACGATGACGATAATGAACTTGGGTTTTCATTTAAACATAAAAGCGCCTCAGACGTAGATGCAGATTCCACTTTTCAGGAGCAAGGCCACAATAAAGTTGATAATGATCTCGCTTTCAAGGAGCACAGCGACGAAGAAGTTCATACTGAGCGCAGTCGAAGTACGAAAGCGAAAATTACTCCAATGGCAGAACAAGACGACGATATGCCAGAGTCATTGATCATTATGCACGATCTAGGCGAGGAGGAACCAGAGGAAATAATAATTCCTAAAAATGAAAATGCGTTGATCCCTACTACAGAGTTTATCCGCAATCTAAATGTAGTTTTTGAAGAGGTGCTCGATCAAGAGCCATCCCTTATCATCAAACCTGTTATAGAAGCACCAATCGCTAAGACCAAAACGGTACAAGAAGAACGCGATCAGTTTTTATTTGACTTTGACATGCCGGCCAGCAAACCAAAGGTGGTTGAGGATCAGGAACCCGAGAAAAAAATAACTTTCCAATTGGAAGATATCGAGGTCAACGAGCCCGTAGCCATAATTCCGGTGACCGAAGTTTCTAATGAGGGCATCAAGAAATACTCTCTTGATGACTATATGGAGGTAGAGAATCAACTGAACAGTGCAGCACCTATTTCAAGAAGAGTAATTGAACAACAAATTGAGGTAAAAACTGCCACTCCATCTGCCCCTGCAACAGAGATGAAAAAGGAAGCATTGGAACATGTTGATCCTACAGACTTGCCCATCAATGAAGTATTAAGATTGCGTGCAGAGGAGCGCAAATCAAAAATGCACGCTTATAATTTCAAATTCAAAAGCAGCCACAGACTGGACGAGATTGAAAAGAAGCCAGCTTATTTACGCCAGGGAATTGAGTTGGATAGGAATCCATCAGACAGCGATCGTTCCAGAACAACATTGTCTACTGATGAGAACAATGACATTCATTTAAGGTCAAACAATTCCTTTTTGCATGACAATGTAGATTAATTCCCTAATTGATTTACCCACAGACCCGAATTCTATAGAGGATTCGGGTTTTTTTGTGGCTATAAAGGGCATCGGCGGTATCACCTCGATTATAAATGTGGATCAAAGCCGTATTTTTGTAACCTAAAATTAAGTACGATGAGTTTAGAAAGTAATATCATGTCTGCCCTAAAAGAGGCAATGAGAGCTAAGGATCAAACTGCGCTTGCCGCGTTACGCGCTGTAAAAAGTGAGTTGTTGCTGTCCAAGACATCTGGTGATAGTGACACAATTAGTGAGGAGGAAGAAATTAAACTGGTGCAAAAATTAGTCAAACAACGTAAGGATAGCGCTAGGATCTATAGTGAACAAAATAGGGAAGACCTCTCTGAACCAGAATTAGCACAAGCAGCGGTACTAGAGCAATTTTTACCTGCTCAATTGAGCGAAGAGGAAATTGCCGCTGTTGTTGGAGAGATCATTATGCGCACGGAAGCTAGCGGGATGAAGGACATGGGTAAAGTAATGGGAATGGCAAATACCCAGCTAGCAGGAAAAGCAGATGGAAGAACAATTAGTATGATTGTTAAGGAGAAATTATCGTAAGTCAATTTTTAACCTTACGGGAATTATTATCTGCATTCTCGAAAAAACCTTCAAAACTCAAGTCTTCGTTGATCATATTCCAGTGAATACCAAACGGAGATAATTCGTATTCCTTTAGCTGGCTTTTGCTGGCATCTTGTAGCTTAGCAAAATTGGTCAAATCAACATTGATCACCCTGCCATCAAGCATTTTGACTTGAAGAGTTCTATCTTGAAGGGTGACTTCTGGTAGTTTATTTTTTTCCAAAGTATTCATTCCATCGCTGTATTAAAAGTTCTTGGTTTTCATAGATTATGGCCTCAGCTAACTTTAAGTCTTTGGTTTTAAGACCGAAATTTTTAATTAGCTCAATATTTTTATCGATTTTAAATTTTGCTTCACCTTCAGAATTTCTAACGTGAATGTGCTTAGGTTCGTGTTCGTTGGAATAGAAAAAGAATCGCAATCCAAAAAAGATAAAGATGGTAGGCATATCCTAAAGTTACAATATTATTGACTAGTGCTGTTGATTAAACTTATAGTAAAACATCTGACTCGCTTTTAGCTTAAGCGCAAAATTATCGTAAGTTTGCACTCTCTTAAATGAGAACATTGGCCTCGTGGCGCAACTGAATAGCGCATCAGATTTCGGCTCTGAGGGTTGGGGGTTTGAATCCCTTCGAGGTCACGAATAAATGGAAACGCCTTCAAAATGTCTGAGCAACGCTCAAGCATTTTGAATGCGTTTCCATTTTCAGAGCGGAGCTCTGACAGGATCGATATGCTATTGTCCTTAATATTCTCCAATCCAGCCGAAGCTCTCCTCAATAATATCATTCTTGTTGCTGTTTAAAAACTCTAGATATGCCTCTGCTGTAGGAGAAAGGTTTTTAGCTTTCAAATAAATGATGCGCCATTTTGTGCTCATAGGTAGTCCTGGAGTTTTGATGATTTTTAAATCCTTTTTTTTAAGTTCGTTCTTGATCCCTATCAATGGCATAATGGAGTATCCTAGACCAGCAACGACAGCCTGTTTCACTGCTTCATTTGAGGTAAGTTGAATCTTTTTACGGACGGGATATTGATTCTTTGTAATGAAACTTTCCATGGCGTTACGCGTGGCAGATCCATCCTCGCGATAAATTAAAGGGAGTTCCTCAAATTCCTCTTTGTTAATGGACTTTTCTTCAAACTTGCTCTCCCTATTCCCAACGAGAAACAGCTGGTTTTTCATAAGCTCAATGTGATGAACATTGAGCTTTTTAGGCAATACAGAAACAAGTGCAAAGTCAACCTCATTTCTCTCCATACTGCGAACTACTTTGGACTTATTAGTTACATCCATGATGAGTTCTACCCCTTTGTGTTCTTTCATGAAACCAGATAAAAAATACGGCATCACATATTTACCGGTAGACGCTACCGATATTTTCAACTTACCAGAGAGTTCTCCCTTATACGCTAACGTTTTATAGTTTATCAACTCGACCTCGTTGATGATCTTTTGCGCAGCTGCAGCGATGTCCATACCAAAATCTGTTACGTACAATTTCCTGCCCACTACTTCTGTCAGCGGTACTGAGAATTGGTTTTGAAAACTTTTGAGCTGTATAGATATAGCTGGCTGGGTGAGAAATAATTCCTCAGCAGTTCGAGTAATACTCTGATTTTGGGATATTCTCAAAAAAATATGTAGTTGGTGAAGCGTGTAATTCATAATTTATTCTAATGTATTGTATAACAAATATAAATAATAACTAATGGATTTTAAGTTCAACCTTTGCCCTGCATTAATAAAATCATAACAACATGAACAACTCTCAGAAACTTACCACTCCGCATCTTGCCCAAAAACTCCAACTTGTAAAAGGCGAGTTTTCACCTGCTCAAGCAGCCGTAATCATCAATGCGCTGATAGATCAGAAGATCAATTTTCATAAAATTGAAAATATTCAACTGTGGGAGAAAGATCACAGCATTGATCAAGAACCATTGAAGAGACGCGTTTTAGAACTAGAAAATGAAAAGGAAGTTGCAAAAAACTTTATTGAACAATTGAAAGGAGAAGGAAAAAAACTTAGCATGGATGGAACCATCGTTTTAAAAGCTCTCTAATCGTAGTCATAAATCCCCAACTCTTTAATATCTACTTAAAATGGTAATGATGCAAAGTGCTAACACTCCAATCCATAGTTCAAATTCTACTACTAAATATCAAACTCCTTTCTTATCCAAAATTGCGGCACCCATCCTTTGGTTACTTTTTTTCTGTTCTATAGGTCTGCTCGCTTATGACCTTATAAAGCAACCAGTGTGGGGTATGCAAGACACCTTTCTCATTAACAGCTTTACCTTTTTGATATGGATTACAGTTACTTTTTTCAGCGCTATAGTGAGTGTTTATTCTAAAAGTTACCTGCATGGATTCAAATATCATGCAAGATTCACCGGCCTGTGCCTAGGTTTTACCACTTCCGTAATGTTGTTTGTACTGTCAAATCACATCGCGCCACTTTTGATATGCTGGCTGGCGATGGGAATTTTCATGGCTCAATTAATCGGTGTAGATGCTAAATGGCAAGAAGCAAAAGAAGCTTCTCGATTTGCTCAAAAATATTTTATAATTGGAACTGTTTGTCTAACCATCGGCGTGCTTATTCTCGCCCATATCACTGGTCAATACACGATTTTAGGGATAGCTTATGATATAGACAAGGTGCCTCAATACCTGCTTATCATCGCCGCACTTTTTATTATTGTTGCAGCTATCATTCAATCTGCTATCTATCCATTTCACCGCTGGCTGCTATCCGCCATGACATCACCTACACCGGCATCTGCTTTGATGCATGCTGGATTTGTAAATGGTGCAGGAATATTGCTTGCTTTGTTTGCGACGGTAATGGTAAGTTCAAACACGCTTACCTTGCTATTTATTATAGGCGGTTTAACAGCTATCATTGCCCAGTTTACAAAATTGCTTCAAGTCAATGTGAAACAAAAGTTAGCTTGTTCTACCATAGCCCAGATGGGTTTTATGATCATGCAATGTGGCCTCGGGTTTTTCAATGCAGCGGTTGCACATTTGATCCTTCATGGTTTTTATAAAGCTTATTTGTTTCTTTCATCGGGAGAAGAGATAGCGCACAGTGCGCCGCAAATGGCCGTTAAATTCAAGATCAAACCATCACAAGCACTTGTGGTGCTTGTCTTTGGAATTGCGGGTGCATTTCTGTTTTCATTCTTAACGGGAAAAACCAGTTTTATCGACAGCAGTATGTTTCTAACGTTGATCGTCGCTATTACTGTGGGTCAAGCAACCTACAATATAGTGAAGCAGGAAAATTTTTCGATGGTACAGAAAATACTGATTCCTATTGGACTGTTTGTAACGGGAATTGTCTTGTATGCACTATTGTATAATGGGGTGACGATCACGATGGCCGCGTTGCCCATGATTGAGCAACCACAGTCTCTTTCTGTAATTCAGATCATATTTGGGTTAGTATTCTTAGTCGGCTTTTTCATTATGAAGCTGGGAGTCTATCGCAAGGTGCCCTGGTTATATGTCAAGTTGCTCAATATTTCCCAACCCAATTCTCAAACCATTCTCAAATACAAAACTGTTCATAATGGATAATTTCGGCTATTTAAAAAGCATTAAGAAAGCCAGCAAGGTGGTAGGCAGAACCTGGCCTTTGTATTCCTTCGTTACCTCGAACCCTCTTTCTGGGTATGAGCAGGCAAATTTCGCGAAAGCGATAAATTCGGCAGAAAACCTAATAGGTGGAAATGTATTTCCATCTGCGAGGAATTTCAAAAAAGCCTGTTATAACGGTGAGATCGATAAAGAAATACTGACATCTCTGTTAATTAAGCAAGGGTTCACTGACTCTATAAAATCCTACTTGGATCGATTGCAGGCCATTCACCCGATAAGCCAAATAAATGTTCACCATAAGTTAGATCACATTGTAGCAAAATGGCTCGCTACCTTTATGGATGAAGGCCTTGCAGAATGGGAGATGCCTCATAAAGAAAAAGGCTTTTATCAATCATGGCGTGGTCTTGCGATTTATGATAACGAGATAGGAATCGCAAAGATTGATGATTTACCTACTAACAGGGAGGCAGCGTTGAGCCATATCATGGCTGGTTTCACTGAGGCGGAAACGGAAAGTATATTTGAATACCATCTAGCGGCATTACCGGGCTGGACTGGGTATATCAAATTACGTGAAGAAAACAACACAATCTGGCAGCAAACCTATCCCATCAGTTTACTTGATTACCTAGCGGTAAGGTTCTGCATCGCACAAGCTATAAATATTCCACTGATCCCTTTAAAAACTACAGATTCAAGAGAATGCGAGGTCAAGGACCTACAATACCTGTTTCTGAAGGCGTGGGAGCAAACCTGGCAGACTTCGCTGTTGCGAAAGCTTAAATTAAATGGCATCACAACGAACTCCCGAGAGAAAACGAAAACAGACGCTCAGCTAGTTTTTTGTATCGACACTAGATCTGAATTGATCCGTAGACACGTGGAGGCAAGCGGTAACTATGAAACATTTGGGTATGCAGGTTTTTTTGGGATTGCGATGGATTATACCAATCTAGAAGATGGATTGTCAAGAAAATCCTGTCCACCTATCGTCGGGTCTGCTTATCAGGTTTCAGAGCTTTCTCAGGAAAATAAAACAGGTGAGCTAACGGTTTTTCACAAACGGGCAAAACGGGACAGTTTCAAGAACTATTTTCTGACCCGAATGAAAAACATGCTTCCGTCAGCATTCGGTTATGTTGAGGGAGCAGGAGTATTCTATGGATTTTCGCTCTTGTCCAGAACACTATTTCCTGCCAAGGACTACAATCCAGAGCGTAACAACGAGCTGGCTTATGAACATAGTTGTTCTCCCAAATTAAATACTATTTCACCAGCTTCCGATTTTCAGGACGACATACCACTGGAAGAAAAAGTGGGTATTGTAAAGTCGGCATTTGATTTGACAGGATGGAACGAGTTTGCACCACTGGTAGTTTTTGCTGGACATGGTAGTCATACTTCAAATAATCCATTCGGTTCAAGCCTGGATTGTGGTGCCTGTGCAGCAAGCCCTGGAAGACATAATGCTAGAATGCTAGCCAAACTGGCTAATCTACCAGAGGTCAGAAAGGTTTTAAATGACCAGCACGGTTTGAGCATCACTCCCGATACCATTTTTATGGGAGCAGAACATAATACGACAACCGATGAGATTGTCCTATTTGATTCCCAGATCCCTGCTTCTCATGGTGCTCATTTACAATCACTGAAAGCAAACCTTAAGCGTGCACAAGAATCGGCAGCAAGAGAGCGTATAGGCGTGGCTTCAAACGGGATCAATGCAGCACACAAAAAGGCAAACAATTGGGCAGAGACAAGACCAGAATGGGGTCTCGCCAAAAACGCAGGTTTTATAGTCGCTCCTCGCAGCTTGACTCAAGATGTGAACCTGGAGGGCAACTGTTTCCTCCATTCCTACAATTGGGAACTGGACGCTGAAGGAAAAGCGTTAGAGGGAATCATGCAAGGACCCATGGTGGTAACGCAATGGATCAACAACCATTACTACTTTGCCACTGTTGACAACGAGCAATATGGTGGCGGGTCAAAAATCACACATAATGTTACGGGTCGTCATGGAGTTGTGCGAGGCAACGGCGGCGATTTGAAAATAGGGCTGCCCTTGCAGTCGGTAAATGCCACTGACGATGATTTATACCACAAACCACTGCGATTATCTGTACTGATTCAGGCACCGGAAGAGCGCATTCAGGATATTTTGGAAAGAAATGACAATCTAAAATCGCTGTTAGATAATGAGTGGATCTACTTATTAATAATGGATCCCACGCAGGACAATGCTATCATACACTACAAGAAGGACATGAAGTGGAACAGGCCTAATTTTAAAGCAAATACCGATAAAGTTTCATATATCTCATCGGTATAATTCCGCAGATTGCTATTTAGACAGCTATTGTATTGCAAGATAAGTGTCAACCAGTTTTTAATAGTTCGTTGAAGGTTGTTCCGCTTTCGCGAAAGCGGAAAAATTACAACCACCTGATCAATTATCAACGGGCAAGGTTTCTACCTTAATTTCTTCTACTACCTTTATACTATCCACCAACACGGTATCCACAATAACTGGCGGATTCATAAATAAAGAATCCTTGATGCGCATGCTTTCCAAGTAAGTGCTATCACTTCTATAGTAAACAGAAGCCTCACTAGCAGACTGTTCGTCAAATGCTGGACAGGCAAAGTAAGGTCGATCGTATTCAAAGTTTGTCAGCATGGGTCTATTCCAGCTGCTTAAGCCTTTGAACATGGAGGCAACCATAGGCATGGCAGTATTTGCACCGCTACCCATGTAGGTCTTTTCAAAATGTACGCGCTTATCGCGAGCGCCCACCCATGAGCCTATGACCACTTGTGGCGAGCAGGCGATAAACCAACCGTCGCCATTATTCTGCGTGGTACCTGTTTTACCGATGATGTTGTAGGGAATGTTCCAGTTGGCAAATCCAGCCCCTGTGCCTTCAGTCAATACCTCTCCCATCATTTGTTGTAGTTTCTTGACGCTACTCGCTGCTGCCACACCACCATCGTATTTCGGTTTAGCCTCATAGATAAGGTTCCCTTCTTGATCTGTAATGCGCTGTATCATATAGGGAATGACTTTATTGCCGCCATTTGAAATACTGGCGTACGCAGTAACCATCTCCATCAAACTAATGTCTGCAGTTCCCAAAACGATAGAGGGAACCTCTGGAATTTCTGATGTGATACCCATTTTGCGTGCCTTATCGATTGTGTTAGATATCCCAACCTGTATCTGCAATGCAGCAGATACAGTATTGACACTATTTGCTAGCGCACCGTGCAAACTGTAGCTACCACCGTAGGAACCATTACTATTTTTAGGCTGCCAATCCTCGTACTTACTGTAGGTTCTTAGGGAATTGTCGTAGTAATCGCAGGGATCGATACCCTGGTCCAGAGCGGTAAGATAGGTAATGGGTTTAAAGGTTGAACCTACCTGGTTTTTACCTTTGATGTTGTCGATTTGCGAGAAGCCGTAATCAATCCCACCCAGATAACCTAGGATCGCACCGTTGCGGGAATTCATCGCAAGGATTCCCGTATGAAGTCTTGTGATAGCGCTGATAATACTGTCTTCTACCGTTTGCTGTCTGGGTTCAAATCCTTTCCCTATTTCCCAGTACCTGCGCGCATTGCTTTTTTGCAAATAGTCTTGGATCTGTGCCTCGCTTTTTCCCTCTTCCCTCATCTGTTTGATTCTGGGTTGTTTCTCCATTAGATTGGTTATGAATGCCTCTTTGCCACCCTCTGTAGTTTTACTGGTCCAGTGTTGATCCATGAGCTTTTGCAAACGTACCATGTTGCGCTCCATCGCGTTCTCTGCATATTTCTGGATGTTGGGATTGAGCGTGGTGTAGATCTGTAGGCCATCCAGTTCAAGATCATAAATCTCTCCTTCCGGACCAGGATTATCTTCTGCCCATTGGTCAAACTCGGTTTTTATATAATCTTTGTAATATCCGGTGAGTGTGGAGTTTTTTTCTGCGGGACTATATTTCAGGACGATGTCAGTTTTGGCAGCGTCAGCCTCTTCTTGTGTAATCGCTTCGTTTTTTACCATTTGCTGCAATACGGTATTGCGGCGGTTGGTCGAATTGATTGGGTTATTACGTGGATTATAATAGGAGGGTGCTTTTAAAACTCCCACAAGGGTCGCACATTCAGATAAGTTGAGCTGTGCTGGAGTCTTACTAAAAAAGCGCTGTGCCGCCTTTTCAATCCCATACAGATTCTCACCGAAGGAAACTGTATTGAAGTACAGCAACAATAATTCCTCTTTGGAATAAATGGATTCCAGCCGTTTTGCAATAATCACTTCCCGCATTTTATTGATGGGCGTGCTCAAGAACCATAAATTCTTCCTGCCGAATATATTTTTGGCAATCTGCTGGGTCACCGTGCTGCCGCCACCTTTGCCTTGCTGCATAAGTATGGATTTTACCAAAACTCTCCCATAGCTTCTGTAGTCAATACCGGAATGTTCGTAAAAACGCACATCTTCTGTAGCAACTAAAGCTTTGACTAAATAGGGATTTAACTCAGTCGAGTCGATGTTGCTGCGGTTCTGTAGGTAGAAGTACGCTATAGCCTTTTTATCACTGCCATAGACGGTAGAGGTTACAGGATTTTCCAGTTTGGCAAGTTCTTTAGTGTTAGGCACATGCCCAAAAATACCGGCCCAAGTACCTAGAAACAGTAATAGCACTAAACCGAATCCTGTTAAAATAGCTAATCCAGCAGTTTTGAAAGGATGATTGCGCACGTAGGTCAACAATGCCTTAAAGCGATCAGTAATACTAGAGTTATTTTTCTGCGTCATTGCGTTTCACTGTTTTGGTGGTACCTGTAACTTGGTAAGATAATAATTTACAATAATATTCTCTTCATCCAGCAAAGCATTTGGTTCTTTAATCGGGATACTTTTAAGTTGTGCATCAAGATTGTTAAGTGTCCGCTTTCGCGAAAGCGAACTTATTCCCACCTGCAATGCACCTCAAGGAATGTCGATTAAATCTACCGGGATTTTCGATCCAAAATCTGGAAATCGAAGTACCTTTGCCGTCATTATGGGAGATTTTGTCATCATCGAGATTTGGGCGTTTGCCATTAGTGTTTTCACTGGATTGTTTGCGATTACGAACCCAATCGCTAACGTTCCTGTATTTCTGGGCTTGACGGATGGTGCGGGCAAGGTTGAAAAGCATAGGATAAATAAAAAGGCAACGTTCACCGCATTCATGATTATCTTATTGTTCACCTTGCTGGGCAAATTTATCTTTGATTTTTTTGGGATAACCATTCCCGCATTTAAGATTACAGGTGGTTTGTTGATCTTTTATGCAGGATTCCGCATGCTGCAGTCCAAAAAATCTAACCTAAAAACGCTGGAGCAAGTGGATGTTGATGAAAACATTGCCATCTCACCACTGGCCATCCCTTTGATCGCCGGTCCAGGAACCATAGTAACGACTATGAACTTTGTTACGGATGCTTCCTACCTATATATAGGAATCGTGATAGGAATCGCCGGCCTAATTTGCTGGATGAATTACCTTGCCTTCAACTACAGCACATTTATCGTAGAGAAAATAGGGAACAATGTTATCACCGTAATTGGCAAAATTATGGGCTTGATTATCTCGATTATAGGTACGACCATGGTTATTGATGGATTAAAACTTGCGTTTTAGACCTAGTTGTATATGGTTCTCCAATCTACAAAACGCATTAGCAATCACGCTTTTTTTACTGCAATCTAAGCGCCCTCCAAAAATTGACTATGATTTGATTGGACATACTTTGTCGAATGTTTAAATTAGAGCCAAACCAGAGGTATGAAACGGATCACATTTCACGATTTAGAAGTCGCTGAAATCTTTGTCTTTCAAAACTACTTTATCAATCAGATAAAACCAGGTGTGCAGGTCGATCTAGAACATGTACAATTGCTGCGCGATATCATCGCTAGTAATTATCCAGATCGTAAAATGGTGTATATCTCTAACCGCATTCATACCTATACTGTAGATCCACTGGTATATCCTGAAGTCTCCAGAATTAAGAATGTAATAGGAACGGTCATGGTGACTAACGATGCAACTAATCAGGTTAACGCTGAGTTCGAACAAGCATTTTATCAGAAGGATTTTGGGATTTTCAACACGCTGGATGAAGCTATGATCTGGGCTTCTAAACTAATTGTTAGAAAAAGTTCTACTTCACTTTAAACGTTGGTTGCACTCTAACGTTGTTTCCATACAACATAAATAAAAATGCCGCTTATTAAAAGCGGCATTTTCTTTTTTGAGATGTGGCTGTTAATCTTCTTTTTCTACAACCAGGTAATCCAACTCGAGCGCGTTGAATTTTGTATTGAATTGCTTAATGTCAGTTGCTAAGACTGCGTCAAATTTTCTAAGTTCTTGATCAATCTGCACAGTCAACTCATCCTTTACGGCAATATCTTGCGCAGTGGGAGCAAAATCACCCATGGTGACAAGTGAGTTTAAATGCGCCAACTTGTTGGTCAATTTAATAGGAAAGTTAAGTGGATCCTGCCCGCTGCGGTTCTGGGTTTGATAAAGAGCCTTTTCAACTTCGTCAAATTTGGCTTTCATGGAATCTGCCATCACAACCATTTCTTTTATACCATCCTCTTTTCGGTCGCCGTAGACGGTTTTGAACGCGGATAGCTTCTTGTTAAAGTCCCGTATGTTTTTGATTGATTTATGGGCCTTGTCAACTGTTGAATTCACGTCACTTACAAAAGTAAATTGCGCTTCCATATCTTGCACGCTCGCCTCGCTATTGGGTGTAGTTTTGATGACGATATTCTCTTTAAGTTTTGCACCATTTACATCCAATTCAACCGTATAGTTCCCAGGCGCTGCTTTAGGTCCTGAAAGATCTGCCCACCATAGTACCATGCCGTCTAATTTTTCAGCACCATCATAACTGGTGTCCCAATTGAAGTTATTTGCTCCCGTTTTAGGCATTAATTTATTGTCCTTAGAATACGTGCTAAATTCCTTAATCAATTTTCCGCCTTGGTCTTTAAAGCGCAAGGCGACGCTGTCTGCCTTTTCAAAGTTGGGAAGGTAATAATTGACCTGGACACCTGCAGGATGATTGGTCCCGGCAGTTAGCGAATTGCGCCCGCCATAGCCATCCATACGATAAGATTCCTTAGGCACAAACAATCTAGGTTGTTTCTTAGAGGTTGATTTGTCTTGCTTTTGCGAAAGCGGACTAATTTTTAATCCTTGACGCACCATCGAGAGATCGTCATGGATCCAAAGACTGCGTCCCTGCGTAGCAATGATCAGGTTGCTGTTTTTAACCGCTAGATCTGTGACGGGTACTATTGGTAGATTCATTTGGAAAGATTTCCAACTGTCGCCATCATTGTCGCTTATGTAAAGTCCCGTCTCCGTTCCCGCATAAAGCAACCCTTGTTGGACATCGTCCTCTCGCACAACTCTGGTAAAATGTTCGTTAGGTATACCGTCAGTAATTTTTTTCCAGGACTTTCCATAGTCAGACGTTTTATACAAATACGGTGAAAAGTCACCCAACTTGTAGGTGGTTGCCGCTACATAACAAACTGCTGGATCAAATCGACTGGGTTCAATGCTGTTGATCTGTGCCCATTCTGGAAGTCCTTTGGGAGTAATATTGTTCCAATTCTTACCGCCGTCTGTTGACAGATGTACCAGTCCATCATCACTACCTATCCATAATTCTCCCTCGTTGATGGGTGATTCCGCTGCCGCGAAAATGGTGCAGTAATACTCCACACTGGTATTATCCTGTGTGATAGGTCCGCCGCTGGAACCTAGCTTGGTGGGGTCATTTCTAGTCAGGTCTTGTGATATGGTTTCCCAGCTCTGGCCTTCATTACTTGTAACGTGAACATTGTTGGAAAATGCATACAGCTTATTCCCTCCATGTTTGGAAATGAAAATCGGGAAATTCCATTGAAACCTATATTTTGAATCTTCCGCTCCATGTCCCATAGGATTATCCGGCCAGACGTTGATGCCGCGCTGTGATTTAGTCGCGTGGTTGTAACGGGTTAGGAAACCTCCATAACTACCACCGTAGACGATATCATTATTGTTGGGATCTACAGCGATATGCGCACTCTCACCACCTGCTGTTCCTTCCCAATCTGTATCTGTGATGGATCCACCTGTTGTGCGGTGAGGTATTCTTATTGTACCATTATCCTGCTGTGCCACATAGATTCGGTAGGGAAACGAATTGTCAGTTGTTACTCTATAATACTGAGCAGTTGGCTGGTTGTGGTACGTACTCCAGGTTTCACCACCATCATAGGTGATCTGAGCACCACCGTCGTCTGCCATAATCATGCGTTGCGGATTCTCTGGAGCGATCCACAAATCGTGATGATCGCCATGTGGAGCGTTAGCGCTGGTAAAATTGCGTCCACCATCGGTACTTTTATGGTAGGAAACATTAACGACATAGACCTTGTCTGCGTCTTGGGTATCGGCATAGATTCTCGTGTAATACCAGGCCCTTTGACGCAGGCTGCGGTCATCATTTGTTTTAGTCCAGGTTAATCCAGCATCGCTGCTGCGGTAAACTCCACCCTCCTCTTTGTTTTCGACAATGGCGTACAAACGGTCAGAGTTCACTGGTGATACTGTGATACCCATGATGCCAAGGGTTCCTTTAGCAAACCCTTCATTCTTGGAAATCTCTGTCCATGTTTCACCATAATCGGTACTTTTCCATAAGGCGCTGCCTTCACCGCCACTGCTTAAACTATAGGGCGTACGCTGTATTCTCCAGGTAGAAGCATATAGATTGCGTGGATTGCTGGGATCAATGATCAGATCCACGGCTCCTGCTAGGTCATTGGTATATAATGTTTTCTTCCATGTCTTGCCACCATCGATTGATTTGTAAACGCCGCGATCTTCTGTTCCCGTGTAGATGTTACCTAGCACAGCTGCATAGACAATGTTGTGGTCATTTGGGTCAATCATGATGCGTGGTACATGGCGACTTTCTGGTAAACCAGCTGGTTTCCAACTTTTACCAGCATCGACAGACTTCCAGATGCCGTAGCCGCTAGATACATTGCCACGTACAGTTTTCTCGCCGCCGCCCACATAAATCACGTTGTGATCGCTGGGAGCAACGCTTACCGCACCTATACTACCGCCAAAATATCCGTCAGAGATGTTGCTCCAAGTCCTACCGCCGTCCAGGGTCTTCCAAACGCCACCACCAGTCCCGCCGAAATAGAACAGGTTTGGTTTGCCCGGCACACCGGTAACTGCCGCACTGCGCCCACCACGGAATGGCCCTAGCAACCTGAATTCTTGCGACTCGTAATATTTTTGTGCGTCGGGTGGCGCAGGTAATTGTTGGGAGTTCGCTTTCGCGAAAGCGAAAAAACAAACCACTATAAGAGCATAATACTTTTTCATATGGATAGAGTTAGTGTTTAAAAATAACAATGATTGTAGAGTTACCAAAATTGAATGAGCATGGTGCTAGTATAAAATAGTTCACAAACAACCGCCACCTACCATGATAGCAGGCAGAAGTAATCCAGTGACCAATAATCACGAAATCAGATGAATGATGAAGACTCTAAGCTTCTGCAAACAAGACTTCACCCTTTGCCTCTTTTTCTTTGAGTGAGGAGACAAGGTTGACTGCATCTGGAACTACATCGCTACAGCAGACGATCAGACTTCCATGTCTCGCGTTTTGAATGGCATGCATGATCGCTTTTTGTTCTGATGGGATGATGGTGATCTTCATGTTTGGATCCTTCATCTTAATACCGTCTTGTAGCATTTTGATCAATTCTTCTTCGGTCTTTCCACGCAATTGCTTGTCTTGGCGTATGATGATTTCGTCAAACATTTCGGCTGCAATCGCGCCCATCTCGTTATTATCCTCTACACGGCGATCACCTATTCCAGCGATGATTCCTACCTTATAGGTATCTTCAAAGCTGTCGGTAAAGTTTTTGAGCGCATGCATTCCTGCTGGATTGTGAGCATAGTCCAATAGCATGTTGAAATTCTTGAATTGAAACATGTTGAGGCGACCTGGAGTAGTCTGTGCAGATGGAATGAATGTTTCCAGCGCAGCCTTCATGTCTTCTATACTTATTCCCTGTACATTACCGGCGATCACTGCGGGCAATATATTTTTAATCATGAACTGCGCCTTACCACCGTAGGTAAGAGGTACATCTTCTGCCTTGATGATGCGCATTTTCCACTGTCCTTTGCACAGCGTAATGTAACCGTTTTCATAGATGGCGGTGATGCCTCCCAATTTTTGTAACGCCTTTACTCGTGGATTATCCTCGTCCATGGAAAATAGGGCGAGGTTACAGTTGATATTTCTGCGCATCTCGTATACAAGGTCATCGTCTGCATTTAAAATGGCGTAACCATCTGGTAGGACGGTTTCTGGAATCACTGCCTTTACTCTGGCAAGTTGCTCCACTGTGTGAATTCCCTTCAGTCCTAAGTGATCTGCGCTTACGTTAGTAACGATACCCACATTACATTTTTTAAAACCGAGACCTGCACGCAGCAAACCGCCGCGGGCGCATTCCAACACGGCAAAATTCACCGTTGGGTCCCGCAGGACAAATTCTGCACTATTGGGTCCCGTACAATCTCCCGTCATTAACAATCTGTTTTGAATATAAACACCATCACTAGTCGTATATCCCACCCGGAAGCCCTTGAATTTGGCCATATGTGCAATCAGTCGACTGGTGGTTGTTTTTCCAT
>JBBSPH010000015.1:0-19621 GCA_038258985.1 Flavobacteriales bacterium | reverse complement strand
ATCCAAAGACAAACCAGAAAAGTCAATCCCGCACCAGTTGTAGCGCGTCTCGCAAATAAATGATAGCACCAAAACACCAGCGCCATCAATAATGAGTTGACCAGCACGGCAAACCACATTCCAAATGGCGTAGAAAAGTACAGCCACGAGGTCGTCGCAATATTCCATATAAAAAATGAAAGATAGGCTGTGCCAAGAACCTTCCAACCACGTGCTTTGGTGGATTCCAACCTGATTTTACGTTCTGCAAGTAGCAAAGGAATAAATGCAAAAAACAGCAATAGCGGAATACCGTAGGTAGGCCAACCTAGCCATAATAGGAGTCCGGAGATGATGGCGAGAAGCAAGTTTTTCATGCAGGAAATTTCAATACTAATAACAGATCAGCTTTCATTGGTGGTAGAATCTGATGTAAAGTTTTCCATAAAAATAGCAAATCAACGGTTTCGATTTCTTGACTCAATTGCTTACTAACCGTAATGATTTCATTCCATTTTACTTGAGAACGTTCAGTTTTAAATGCGTGTGGTAAATCTTTTGCGGCTAAACCCAAAGTCTCAAGATTGCGAATAATGGCATCCTGTATAATAGTAGATTTTTCGAGGTCGGATAGCTGCAAGTTCTTCACGAACGACTGAATTCTTTCTATTCGACTCAACATAAAATTTAAAAGGGAGGTCGTTGATTTTTCCATAATTCGATTGGCTATCAGATTTACATCGAGCGACGTGTCTATATACTTTACTCAAAAATAATACTTAAAGAATAAGTTCTGGGATTCACGCATTATTCTGTTTACCTACTAAAAACCGACAGATCAACATTTAAGGAAAAGATATTGGAATACAGCGCCGCGCTGGAATCGCCTATGTCAGTCAAAGCATAATCGATGGAAATACCCTTGTATTTGAAGCCTATACCTATGTTGGGCTGGAAGGTAATAGTATCATTCCCATCTAATTGCAACTCATTCTGGAAGTTTCCTACACCGGCACGAACAAAAACAAGGTCTGTATACCCGTATTGCAAACCTAGTGCTGGAGTTGCGCTAACTGCGCTGCTGGAAATGATATCGTTGGTTTGTATAAATCGCATGTTCAGGTCAAGCTCTGCCGTGAGAACATGATCGTAGTGAAAGACAAACTCTCTCGCGACGCCCAGTTGTAGTTTGGGCAACGTTATTTCAGTAGTTTCTGGAAGTTCCTGATTTTGGTTCGCAACTGCACCGCTTATAGTTGCAAATTCATCCTCGTCAATCGTCCAGGTATTGTAGGTGGTAGTTATATCCCGCGCCATCAAACCAAGCTGCCAATCGCCACGTTTGAACTGGAAACCCACATCAAACCCAAAACCGAAGGAGTTCGCAAAATCGCCTATAATGCGCCGTATGACCTTGACATTACCACCATAGGAAAAACCATCCAACTTGGATTCCCGCGCATAGGAAGCTGTAAACGCCCAGTCTGCGGTGGAAAAGGTGGATATGCGGTCATAATTTATATTCCCTTGATCGTCGATCAATTGCGTGGTGTTCAAGATGTCATCTACTGAAAAACGAATGATGGAAAAACCAAATGCACTCTGGTCATCAATGGGCATCGCAAAAGATCCATAATTGTACTGTGCTATGTTCGCAAAGTAATTGGCATGCATTAAGGAAAGTTCTTTTTCTTCCAATCGCATCAAACCCGCAGGGTTCCAGTAGCCCGAGTTTGCATTTCCTGTGCTGGCGACCACGGCATTGCTCATTCCCAGCGCAGCGGCATCGACACCTATATTAAGGAATTCGTTGGAATAGGCTCTTGAGGTTTGCGCTTTCGCGAAAGCGGAACACAGCAAAATCATATAAATAATAGACGTCCTCAATGGTAAGAATAACTTTGCAGCAAATATCTGGGTTTATCTCTTAATAACTTAACATTGACACAGATATTGTCTGTGTAGCTGTCGCACAACTTTCTAAAATGGTGCATATTTGTAACTATGAAACAATGGATTCCCAACGGTATAACGATTTTGAATTTATTATGCGGCTGTATCGCCGCAGTTTTTGCATTCAATGATGATTTGATCACGGCGGGTATCTTTGTTGCCGCTGGTATTTTCTTTGATTTCTTTGATGGATTGTTTGCGCGATTATTAAAGGTTTCCAGCCCGCTGGGTGGTGAGCTGGATTCTATGGCAGACTTGATTACAAGTGGGCTGGTTCCAGGCATTGCCATGGTTCAAATGCTCAATGATGCGCTGGGAGTAAATTTGCTGGAAGATGGAGTTGCTTTTAGAACCGCGGTTCAGGATTATGCGATCTCGCATCCATATGTTGCTTTGGCGGGTTTTCTTATCACGGCTGCCAGTGCGTTACGACTTGCGCGATTCAACCTAGATACGAGACAAACCGATTCGTTCATCGGTGTTCCCACACCTGCAAATGCTATTTTGATTATCTCGTTAGGTATCATTGCGCAAACAACGGAAATCGATTGGATTTATGGCATTCTCGACAATCCATATATTTTGATCGGGATTACTTTAGTAAGTTGCTATTTGCTCAATGCAGAATTGCCGCTTTTTGCGTTGAAGTTCAAAAATTTTGGCTTTAAGGGAAATGAAATAAGATGGATATTTCTATTGGTATCACTGGCTTTGATCATCACGCTGCAGTTGTATTCAGTTCCTTGTATTATTGTATTATATGTGTTGATGAGTTTGTTTAATAATCAACTGCAATCATCAAAAGCATAAGCAAGAATTATTTGCTTCTGGAAATTTTCTGTGGATTTTGACGTGCGCCAAAGACGTCTGTTATTTCCACTTGATGAAGATCTTCATTTATCCAATAAATAATTTTGTAACTCTTAAAGACCAAATATCTAAACTGTTTGGATCTATCATTTAAACCTGTTTCTATCTGACCGATCAATGCTTGTTTTTCCAAAGCAATGGTTTAATGAATTAGACTTTTAATAAGATTTTTAGCAACGTTCTTAGTAGCAACTTTTGCATGATAATCATAGATATCAGTCAGCATAGAATTTGCAAAATTTAACCAGATAATTTTCATTACCAGGTATCTATTTTTTTTAGCAAATCCTCCGCACTTATCCAACGACCATTTTTAGAGTCTTCCATCGATCGATCAATACGTGCTTTAAATTCATCCATTGTCATGGGTCTAAAGCGGTGGTCGTCAGATTTTTTATTTGGGCCCTGCAATAGCGTTTCCAATCGCGAGATAAGTTCCTCACTTTCAATCTTCAAAAATTCTTGAATAAATTCGATTTTTCTAGTCTGTAAATCCATTGTCCAATTCTTTAAGTTTAAAGATACTCATTATAGTCAAAAACTTTAATCCCTTATCGCCGCCTAGTGATTTCCATGTGCGCACTGAACGGAGCCGAGGTAAGATTCCACTGGGTCACTGAGCGCAGTCGAAGCGACTTGCACTGTGTCACTGAGCGTGGCCGCAATCAAATCTCCTGGGTCACTAAGCGGAGCCGAAGTGATTTTCTACCAGCTCACTCAGCGGAGTCGAAGTGACTTTCCACCGCTCACTGAGCGGATCCGAAGTGAAGCAACCAAAAAGATTAATCAAAAATCTTCTTCTTACGCAGCTCAAAGTTCTGGCCTAGGTAGACGCGGCGCACCACTTCATCCTCGGCGAGTTCTTCTGGACTTCCCTGTTTTAGGATTTTACCCTCAAACATCAAATAGGTTCTATCTGTAATTGCCAGTGTTTCCTGTACGTTGTGGTCTGTTATCAGGATGCCGATGTTTTTTTTGGTCAATTGAGCCACAATGCGCTGGATATCTTCTACCGCAACAGGATCAACACCGGCAAAGGGTTCGTCAAGCAGGATAAAATTTGGATTGGTAGCCAGTGCACGGGCAATCTCTGTACGGCGGCGTTCACCACCAGACAATAAATCTCCACGACGCTTGCGCCGGTCTGTCAAACCGAATTCTTCCAACAACAAATCGCAACGTTCCTGTTGTTCTTTTTTGGAAAGGTCAGTCAATTGTAGCACGCCTAGAATGTTGTCTTCAATAGAAAGTTTCCTGAAAACAGATGCTTCTTGAGCGAGGTAGCCTATACCATTTTGTGCCCGTTTATACATGGCATATTTTGTAATGTCCGTCTGATTGAGAAACACTTTACCATCAGTAGGTTTTACTAAACCCACCATCATATAAAAGGTGGTGGTTTTACCGGCACCATTAGGGCCTAGTAATCCTACAATCTCGCCCTGATTTACTTCCAGTGACACACCTTTTACAACAGGTCTGCCTTTGTAGGACTTTTTCAATTCGTCTGCGGTCAATTTTTGTTGCATAGGAAACAAATTTAGGCGTTCCCGAACGCTTTCTGTAATTCTAATTTCAGAATTTATTAGCTTGCAGTATAATTAGTAAGCTTATGCAACTGCCTAGATTCCTGTTGGGTGACAACATTGACCATCCCGATGATATTTTTATTATTCATTTAGACTATCCCAGATTTGTCATTAATCTCAAGGATGACGAACTCGAATTCCTTGAAGAAATCGAGAAAAAAGATAAGGAAGAATTGGAAGAAGAAACCAAAACCTTGATCGAAGAAGCCAGCCGATTCTACGACGTGCAGATGGAATTTTACGAGAATGAATGATCTCAATCAGCTGGATTGGGATGCGACCGTTGCCCTCAATGATTGGGGTAACGATGGTATTGATCTATTCTTCAATATTGTGACCCATAAGCTGTATTCCATTCCATTTTATGCCGTATTGCTATTTTTCTTCTATAAAAAACTGGGCTGGAGAAACACCTTGATAAGCCTGGTCGCTATTGCGATTCTTATTGCAGCAAGTGATCAAATTGCCAATCTATTTAAGGATGGTGTGGAGCGTTTGCGGCCTTTCCGTGAACCATTGCTGGAGGGCAAAATCTCCAAAGTTGGCCGCAGCGGTGGTACTTTTGGTTTTTATAGTGCCCATGCGAGCAGCTCGATCGGTCTTGCGACCTTTGTGTGCCTTTTACTTTGGAAAAGTCGTCGCTGGTTAAGTTCAATTACCATTCTATGGGCTGTTTTAGTTGCCTATAGCCGGATTTATTTAGGCCTACATTATCTGGGCGATGTACTGATGGGTGCCGTTATGGGAATACTATTGGGTGCGTTATGCTATCGATTGTTCGCTTTCGCGAAAGCGAAATATGGATCAACAACCGTGTAAACCTTAGATCAATCAGTCATTATCAGTTGTAGTGCAAGCTCGCTACTTTTCTGATTGTAAAACAAATAATCTTGAAACCACCATTTCCCACGCCTATAGGAAACACTAGACTTGCTTAGTTCCTTTTGGTCTCTTGTCCAGAAATCAGGTTCATAATTGATGCGCTTTTCTTTCTTTCCCGTCTCTTCCATCGTTACTGTAGAAATTGTTTTATTCTGTTCTATCATTAAAAATTCCAAAACCACTACAAGACCTTCCTTTGGAAATCGAATCAATTCATTGCTCAGATCAATTATCGTGTTTTTTCTTCCTTTTTTTGCTATGCCATAAATAGGATTATCATGCAAGGTCCGTTGATATAATGTATCTCCATCGTTGTATAATCGTACCGCAAACTTTGCCTCTTTCACCTCACTTCTGGTAGGAATCACAATGCTTTTGATAAATGGAGTTTTTGCATATTCTTGTTTGAAGACCAACCTTGATCCTACCATCCATGGAATTTCACCACAAGACATCGCACGATTGTATTTCTTCAATGCATTACTACCGAATATTTGTTCTTTTTCAAAACGCGGCTGTTCTATAGTTACGGCTTTCAGATTTTCGATGGATTGATACAATTGTATTTTAGAACTCAATTCTTTGAATGAAAATTCTAATGACGTAAAACCCACAGCACTGAAAACCAGTGTGTCATTAATTTCAGCATCAATTTCAAACTTACCTTCCTGAGTGGAAGTTGTCCCTTTTTGAGAATTTTTCACCCAAATATTCACGAACGGCACTGGTTGATTAGACTCACCATCAACAATCTGGATGGAGGATTGAGCTAAGACAACAAACGGAAAGAGTAGAAAAAGTAGTATTGATTTCATATGGCTTTTTGACCTATGCTCCGACAAGATGGTTTGAATTAGAAAATTATTTTTTAAGCAACAAGTCTGCGGCAGCAAATGGTGTCAATTCTTTGTTTAATACTTGCCGCTCTAATTCGGTCATTTGTTGTTGGACTGTGGGCTGATTATAAAAGTCAGATTTTAATCGATCTTCAATCGTCTGGTGTAGCCAGTAAATTTCCTGCTTGTTTCTACGGTTGGTGAACTGTGCGTTCTCTCGAGCATGTAATTGAAATTCAGTAATTTTATCGGAAACTTCCGTAATTCCAGTATTGTTCAATCCACTGGCGGTCAACACTTTTGTGGTCCACCCGTGTTCCTTGGCGGGTAGCATGTGTAGTGCGTTTTGGAACTCTCGTTTAGCATAGTTCGAGGCTGTCTGGTTGTCACCATCTGCCTTGTTGATAACGATCATATCTGCCATTTCCATGATGCCGCGTTTGATGCCTTGCAGGTCATCGCCGGCGCCAGCTAGTTTAAGCAGCAAGAAAAAGTCCGTCATGCTATGTACCGCAGTCTCACTTTGTCCCACACCGACGGTTTCTATAACGATAAAATCAAAACCTGCGGCTTCACACAGGATAATTGCCTCTCGTGTCTTGCGTGCCACGCCGCCCAGCGTCGTACCCGCAGGACTTGGTCTAATGAATGCCTGGTCGCTCTTGACCAGTTCTTCCATTCGTGTTTTGTCGCCCAGAATGCTTCCTCTGGAAATACTGCTGGATGGGTCAATGGCGAGCACTGCCACTTTTTTTCCAGCAGTAATCAACTGATGTCCCAAAGCCTCAATAAAAGTAGATTTCCCCACGCCGGGTACGCCGGTTATTCCTAATCTGAACGAATTTCCGGAATAGGGTAGTGCCTTGCTTAATATCGCTTTCGCGAAAGCGGAATCGCCCACCGCTGTGCTTTCCACTAACGTAATCGCCTGGCTCAAGGCGCTTATTTCTCCAGACCGTAGCGCATCAAAAAGAGCATCAACATCGAGCGGCTGCTTGGCGCGTTTGAGATTTGGATTAATGTGTGAATTATTCAACGGTGGTTTGATTTGCCCTAAATATCGGAAATCTGGCGGGATTGACGGTCTAGCAGTCCATTTCCTTGCAGGGATCGTGGCCCCAATTCTTCAAACTGTATCGCCAGTCAGATTCCTTGATGTCGCTGCTGGGCTTTTGTGCACTGTGTCTATGCACGTATCCTATAACCTCATTCATATGATCGTAATTTGCATCAGTCAACTCATCCTTTTTCTTGTTTTTGATCTTGATGATTTTCCTACCCGACTTATGCCCAATGGACTCGCCGTCGCCGCTGTCTTTACCGACACTTTTGGATTTGTCTGTATCTAGCCAGTCTTCTAACTCGCTGGGTGTCATGTTGACTACGTTATAAAATTCATCGTAGATCTCGTCTTTGCTCTTATCGCTCATAGTTTTTAATTTTGAAGATAATACCCAACATGTAGGTAAAATGCTACGGGAATGTTAATGGTCTGAAAATTTTAGAAGACATCGAAAGACCTTGTAGCTATTAACTAAATTGTTTTATGTTTATCTTTTTGAACTCTACGTCGGTAGAATTGAACCTACATCCAAAGCACTAACATAGAACCTATGGTCAGATCATTTACAATCCCATTATTTCTTTTATTTATCATTACAGGTTGTTCGCCTGATACGGTAAGTGAAGAAGAAAATATGAGCGAAGATATTCCGCTCAACACCATAGATTTTACAATAAATGGAGAGGAACCTGTGGCTGGCATAAGGTATTTAAGTGCATTCACGGGTTGTGGTGAGAATTTGAGTGTATCCTTTGCGCATTGGATTGAGACATCCAATGGTACCGGCTATGGTGGATCCGCTTTTGATATGTCATTAACAACAAGCGGTGATTTATTGAACGTTTATTACAGAGATTATGACGAGCCAAGCAGCACGTATTACAGTCCATTTTTTACCGCGCTTTCCACTTTCCAAGTTGAAGAATTTGAATATGTCGATAACGAAATGTTGAGAATTAAGATCAAAGGGCAAATCTTTGAGCAGACCTATAATTATTTTGAAGTACCGGAACCTACTGAATTGTCAACCGAAATAATCATTAAAGATTTTAGTACTTGTAACCAGGATTTTTTTCCAAATACTATTATCACAGATTATAATTTCGTTTTTCATAAAATATCTAGGGTTCAGAGTAGTGAAACTATTTTTTACAGAGCATTTTCAAACGCTGGACATCTGTTGGAATTCAAAAACCTTGATGAGAGGCTTACAAACTTACCAGAAGGAGTTTATTCATTTGAAGAGGATTCTGTATCCCCACGAGTGAATCTCAGTGAATTTATTGGTGTCCCGCGAGCTTTCGTAAATAATATTATAATTGATGAATGGAAGAATTACGAAACTTCTGGAAGCTTTGAGATTATAAAAGTTCGAAATTCTGATGGCGAGACTTTTTCTCAAATTATATTTAATGTACTGGCTATGGAAAATGGAACTATTAAGTATGAATTTAACAACGCAGTTTTTGAAACATCGTGGTAAAGTAAATGCTACAATTCATCAGGCCAAATCTTCACAACACCTAATTCTTATTATACCGTAACCTGTATTTGAAAGGTACCGTGTAATTTGAGATTACTTAACAAAAACAGAGGTTGATTAATTGCTATCAGTATTGATAACCCATGCGTTCATATGTTTTTTTTAAGAATTAATTTTCTTCAAATCTTAATCAATAATTGAATCGCTCCTTGTCGACTGCCGCTCGAAGTGGCTAGCTCATTACAAAAACAAAAGTCTGAACAGATGTCCAGACTTCGTGTAAAGTTCGCCTGCGCAAAAGCTTATTTATTTTAAACTTTCTCCAAAACCCACTCACCCTTATTAATCAACGGAATAGCAGCTTTAAACTTACATTCCTTCGTCTCACCCGTCATAATATTTTTGATCGTGACTTGATCATTACGACCTATTTTAGGTTGATCGCGGGTGATTGTTTCTGTAACCGGCTGTCTTTGCGGCTGGCTGGCTCCAGCGCCTACTGCTCTGGACTGCGCGGCTTGCTCGTCGCTATTCAGAATCTCATCTTTGCTAGTTGTCGTTTTTTCTGCCTTTTCCTCGCGTGCCTCATGAATGGCGCGGGAATCCTGCGTAGGTAATTCACCCTTGAACATGAAACCGACAACTTCCTTATTGACCTTATCGATCATTTCCTTGAACAACTCAAATGCCTCAAACTTATAGATAAGCAATGGATCTTTCTGCTCGTGGACGGCAAGTTGGACACTTTGCTTCAACTCATCCATCTTACGTAAATGTGTCTTCCAGGCATCGTCAATAATTGCAAGGGTAATATTTTTCTCAAAATCAGTTACCAGCGATCGACCTTCTGAATCGTACGCTTCCTTCAGGTTCGTTGAAACATTTAGGGTTTTGATTCCATCGGTAAAAGGAACCGCGATGCGTTCAAATTTGCGCTCGTCATTTTCAACTACGTTTTTGATCACCGGGAAAACCTCCGCAGCACTGCGCTCCATCTTTTCCTTATAATGATCGTAAGCAGCTTTATAAACCAGAGATGCAATTTGTTTCTCGGTCTTGCTCTTGAATTCTTCCTCACTAATCGGGCTGCTCATGGAGAAGTACCTGATCAACTCAAAATCAAAGTTCTTAAAGTCTTGAGAGATCTTGTTGGTTTGCGCAATGTTCTCTGAAATATCATAGATCATATTGGCAATGTCCACCGCAAGGCGATCTCCAAACAACGCGTGATACCTACGTTTGTAGATTACCTCACGTTGAGCGTTCATGACATCATCATATTCCAACAATCTTTTACGAACGCCAAATGCATTTTCTTCCACTTTCTTCTGTGCCCGCTCGATGGATTTTGAAATCATGGAATGCTGGATAACCTCGCCTTCCTTCATTCCTAATCTATCCATTGTTTTGGCCATACGTTCAGAACCGAATAGGCGCATTAAGTTATCTTCCAACGACACGTAAAATTGTGAACTTCCTGGATCTCCCTGACGTCCTGCACGACCACGTAATTGTCTATCCACACGACGTGAATCGTGACGCTCTGTACCTATGATGGCAAGTCCACCAGCAGCTTTTACTTCTTTGGAAAGCTTGATGTCTGTTCCACGACCGGCCATGTTTGTAGCGATTGTGATTTGTCCAGGATTACCGGCTTCTGCCACGATGTCCGCCTCACGTTTGTGTTGTTTTGCATTCAGTACATTGTGCTCGATACCAGAACGCTGCAATGTTCTACTCAGTAATTCTGATATATCAACAGATGTCGTTCCTATCAAAACCGGTCTTCCTGCTTCTTTAAGTTTGGTAATTTCCTCGATTACCGCACCGTACTTTTCGCGTTTGGTTTTGTAGACTAAATCTTGACGGTCATCTCTAGCGATAGGGCGGTTGGTAGGAATTTCTACTACATCCAGTTTATAGATTTCCCAGAATTCACCAGCCTCCGTTACCGCAGTACCCGTCATTCCCGACAATTTCTTGTACATACGGAAGTAATTCTGCAAGGTAATTGTCGCAAAAGTCTGGGTAGCGTCCTGAATAGTTACATTCTCTTTTGCCTCAATCGCTTGGTGTAATCCATCGCTGTAGCGACGACCATCCATAATACGACCAGTCTGCTCATCAACAATCATCACCTGTTGTTCGCTGGTGGTTTTTATCGCTCCAGTAGTAGAATCTCTAGTCTTTTTATCTTTTGACATGACCACATATTCTGTGTCGCGTTCAAAAAGGGTATAAGCTTTCAACAATTGGTTAAGCGTATGGATGCGCTCTGACTTAATAGCAAATTCACGGAAGAGTTCTTCCTTTTGCTCCATCTCATCTTCCTTTGAAAGTCCAGCCTTTTCTATCTTTCCAATTTCAATACCCACTTCTGGCATGATAAAAAATTCAGAGTCGTTCTCTCCTGAAAGGAAGTCCAGACCTTTGTCCGTCAATTCTACCTGGTTGTTTTTTTCATCTATAACAAAATACAAGTCTGCGTCCACGGTAGGCATCTCGCGGTTATTGTCAGACATGTAATGGTTTTCGGTTTTTTGTAGCAGCGCTCTGTTTCCTTCTTCACTCAAGAATTTGATCAACGCTTTATTTTTCGGTAAACCACGGTAGACGCGCAATAATTCAAGTCCACCATCCTTTACATCACCTTCTTGGATAAGTTTTTTGGCTTTCGCCAAAGTTTGCGTCAATTCTTTACGTTGCGCATTAACAATATTATCTACTGGGCGTTTGAGAACATCAAATTCCTGACGATCACCTTCAGGAACCGGTCCAGAAATGATCAATGGTGTACGAGCATCATCGATCAAAACGGAATCCGTCTCATCAATAATCGCATAATTGTGTTTACGTTGCACAAGATCTGCAGTGGCATGTGCCATGTTGTCGCGCAGATAGTCAAAGCCAAATTCATTGTTCGTTCCATAGGTAATATCTGCTAGGTAAGCCTTACGACGTGCAGGTGAATTGGGTTTGTGGTAGTCGATACAATCAATGCTCAATCCGTGGAACTCAAATAATGGCCCTATCCAAGCGCTGTCACGTTTGGCTAGATAATCATTTACAGTTACCACGTGAACTCCGTTACCGGTCAAGGCATTAAGATAGACGGGTAGGGTTGCTACGAGCGTTTTACCTTCACCCGTCTGCATCTCTGCAATTTTACCTAAGTGGAGTGCTGTACCACCTATAAGTTGGACATCATAATGAATCATATCCCATGTAATGGGCTTTCCAGCTGCGTCCCAAGAGTTAGACCAGATGGCCTGCTCTCCTTTTAGGGTAACATAATCTTTCTCGCCACTTAACTCACGATCGCGCGATGTTGCAGCAACAGTAAGTTCTGTATTATGAAAAAAGCGTTTGGCGGTTTCCTTGACAAGGGCAAAGGCTTCTGGCATGATCTCATTAAGGACAGCTTCAGCTTCATCATAGGATTGGACGTCCAGCTTGTCAATCTGTTCATAGATTTCCTCGCGTTTGTCAATATCTTCCTCTGCATTTGCCTCATCTTTCAAGGTTGACATTTGCTGTAAGGTGTTTGCTTTCGCTTGAGCGATCTTCTCTTTAAACTCGGTTGTTTTGTGGCGTAACTCATCGAGGCTCAAGGCTTCCATGGCAGATTCAAAGGTCAATGCCTTCGTCACGGTGGGTTGTAATTCTGCGACGTCTTTCTTTGACTTGTCGCCCACAAATATTTTTAAAACGGAATCTAATAGTCCCATGTATGGTATATTATTGATTAATAGATTATTAACTTACTGAAAATGCTCTTGTAAAGTTCTTAAATTAAAAGCAAAAAAAAAGTCTCTTTACGAGACTTTTTGAGGGTTGATCTATCTAGTATTCATCCTCGTTCCAGAGGTAATCATCATCAGTTGGATAATCTGGCCAAATTTCTTGGATGGATTCATACATATCGCCTTCATCCTCAATAGCTTGTAGATTTTCCACAACTTCCAAAGGTGCGCCGGTACGAATGGCATAATCGATAAGCTCATCCTTTTCTGCTGGCCAAGGCGCATCACTTAAATAGGAGGCTAGTTCTAGTGTCCAATACATAGTTTTACTGGTTTTATTATTTTGCAAAAATAGACGGTTTGCCCACTCTTGCAAGTTTTTTTGATAATTTAAGTTTCAAGATTTAAAAGAGCGGTTAAGCGTCTAAAAACCAATTTGTTTGCGTCAAAAAATTGACGGTCGATTTCCTCAATTGTACGGAATAGGGCAAAGGATTTAATCCAGTACTCCTGAAACCATCTAGTGTTTTTTAGGAATCCACTTGATCTCGTCTGCTTGTAGATCTTTTGACAATTTACGTGCCAGTACAAATAGATAGTCAGAAAGGCGGTTAAGGTATTTTATGACTTGTGGATCAATGGGAGTATTCTCGTGAAGGGCGGACGCTAAACGCTCTGCACGTCTACAAACTGTCCTTGTAATATGACAGAATGACACAGACTGGTGGCCTCCGGGAAGGATAAAGTGCGTCATGGGAGGTAATGCTGTATCCATCAGATCCATTTGATCTTCCAGAGACGTTATATCGAGGTCTGAAATCTTAGATATATTCAAGCGCTCTTTACCGTTTTTAAGCAGTTCTTTTTCTGGTGGTGTGGCAAGTACAGCTCCTATGGTAAACAAATGATCCTGGACTTGAATCAGGAAATTTCTGGTAAGATCATGTACCGGTTGATCGCGTAAAAGACCTATCCAGGAGTTTAATTCATCCACAGTTCCATAACTGTCGATTCTAAGGTTATGCTTTGCAACCCTAGTGCCGCCGAATAGTGATGTCTCGCCAGTATCGCCTGTTTTCGTATATATTTTCATTGTTGGGTATTATGTATTAGGTACAAAGTACAAAGAATTGCCGATTGCCGATTTTTAATTCCAGGTTTCAGGTTTCAGGTTCCAAGCTCCAAGTTTTGTAAATAAAATACAGCGGTAGCAAATTGGTAATTGGTTTGGTATATTCTTTTTACACCGATTAAAGCAATTACCTTGAAATCTAAGCGTGATTTGTCAAGAACAATTTAGTGGGTTTTGTGGCTTTTTGAAATGTCTCGGCGCAAATTTCTCGTTCCTTTTCCATACCTATTATTAAACTTTCTCATAGCAGTGTCTAGTTGACTATTCGTATGTCGATGCGTGTCTGTAATGTTTCTAGCGTCGTTTATTCTTTTGGAAAATGCTTTTGCACAGTAGATTACATATGATTTAATTGAAAATCAACACTCTAAAATTCATAATGATCATAGGATAGCTAAAATTCTTCTTCTGTTCTTCGTTATTCGTTATTCGTCATTCGTCTTTTAGCGTAGCGTTTTTTTGTCTTTACCGAAGTAAAATATTCTTTCCATTAAAAAAGTCCCTAGTTTCCTAGGGACTTTCAGGGTGGAAGACGGGGCTCGAACCCGCGACCTCCGGCACCACAAACCAGCGCTCTAACCAACTGAGCTACGACCACCATATCAATGTGAGTTTTTTTAAATGGATCTCAAGAGTTCAACCATTCGCTGTTAAGCGGATGCAAATTTAACGCATTTCCCAAAATGGCAAATACTTTTTCAATGAAATTTATATCAAATCAAAAATGCTGTCAACCGCAGGATAACGCTCTGTCATCAAACCCTCTGCATGGTCAGTACCTATAAGCCTGCCCAGATTTGCTGCGCGGTAGCGTATCGATTCAAAAAAATTATTGCTGCTAATGGGCGTAGACGGCTCCTTATTATCAGGATCAAAAAACTGAGACTTATACGACTTCACAGCATTAATTTTAGTTTCCACAAAACCACTGATGTCTACCACAATATCTGGATCCATATCTATCCATTGTATATAATGGTACACATGTTTTGGTCGCCACGCGTCTTGTGGCACACCATCTAATTGGGTTTCAATCTTCCGTAATCCTGATAGAAAACAGCTAACGCTGGCCAGCTCAGAACCTTTCGCATGGTCGGGATGTCTGTCTTTGATGGCATTACAGATAACGATTTCTGGCTGGTATTTACGGATCATCTTGACGATTTCCAATTGATGGGTTTTGTCATTCATAAAATAACCATCAGCAAAACCAAGGTTCTCACGTACCTGAACTCCCATAATGGCAGCAGCAGCAGCAGCCTCTTTGTCTCGTATTTCTGGAGTACCACGGGTTCCCAACTCGCCTCGCGTTAAGTCCAGAATCCCAGTTTTTTTTCCTGCAGCATGTTCCTTGGCAAGTATTCCTGCACAACTCAACTCAATATCGTCAGGGTGTGCGGCGATTGCCAAAATATCTAACTTCATAATGTCTATGTTACTTTCTGCTTTTTTCCAGCGCTTGTTCGATGTCGTCTATGAGAATATTAAGTTCCTCAATTCCAGTAGAGAAACGCAATAGTCGGTCACTAATGCCTTGCTCTTCTCGTTCCTCTGGCGTCAATAAACTATGCGAGGTCTGGGTAGGAGAAAGGATAGTAGATTCAACACCCGCAAGACTCAAAGCAGGTTTTACCACCTTTAGGTATTCTAAAAACTCTACATGGTCCACATGATCCTTCAATTCAAAGGACATCATACCGCCATAGCCACTCATCTGTTTTTTGGCAATTTTGTGCTGCGGGTGCGATTTTAACCCTGGGTAGTTTACCTTTTTGAGGTCAGGGTGACGTTCAAGGAAATTGGCCAATTTCAGTGCAGTTTTGGACTGTTGCTTTACACGCAGTCCTAATGTCTTAATACTACGCTCTAATAAGTGCACCGTGACATCGCTCAAACTACCACCGTAGTTTTTGGCCGTTTTCCACAACTGTTCAATATGTTTTTGGGAGGCACTTACCGTACCAGCGCAGATATCACTATGTCCGCCCAAATATTTGGTCGCACTATGCAAAACCAGGTCGATCCCGAAGTCTGCAGGATTCTGGTTGATGGGCGATGCAAAAGTGTTATCTATTGCAGTGGTGAGGGAGTTCGCTTTCGCGAAAGCGGAAACCATTTCAATATCAACCACCTCCAGCAGTGGGTTGCTGGGCGTTTCAATATATACCATCTGGGTATTTTCTTGAAGGCTTGCCTTGAGCGATTCCTCCGTCACGTGTTCTATCATCGTGTACGTGATACCCACGCGATCAAATTCTGCCGCGGCAAAATGGGAAGTCCCTCCATAAATCGCACGCTGTAATATAATATGGTCGCCTGTTTTCAAAAACGCCATAAAAATCGCGCTAATCGCCGCCATCCCACTACCGAAAATAAGCGCAGCTTCTGTATGCTCCAGAGCAGCCATTTTTTGTGCCAGCGCCACCTGATTGGGCGTGTTAAAATAACGCGGATAAAGATTTGTTCCCGGTCCACGATAGTCGTAAGTAGTTGAGGTATAAATAGGTGCCGTTGCGCCGCCGTAGATTGGGTCCTTGAGTTCGCCAGCGTGTACGCAGGTGTAATTTTGGTTTTTGTTCTTTTTCATTGACTTATAATATGACACAAATCTAGCCTAATTTACGTTATTACATAAGCTGCAGTAAATCAACGATCCTGATGCAACGCAGTGGCGGTCTGTTGCGATTCGAATTTTAGATCTGTCAGCGATTTCATGAAATTCACCAGATCCTCTTGCTCTTGCTCTGTCAGTCCCAGTTCGTCTGGTGGAAGAGTCTGGTGTTCCTGCTCCTTTATACCTATGCCAGCACCACCGCCACGATTATAGAAATCGACCACATCTGCTAAAGTCTTGTAGACACCGTTGTGCATATAGGGCGCGGTTAAAGCAACATTGCGTAGGCTGGGTGTTTTGAAAAAATGGCGCCGGTTGTCCGTTTTATAAACGTCGTAACGCCCCAAATCTTTATCGATCATCGCATTTTTTGTAACATTTGTAGAGGGCACTCCTAAGTGCTCTAACTCAGTTTCAGAAAAGTCTGGAGGTACGGTGCCATTGAACACTGGAGCAAAATGACAGGTGGCACATTTTGCCTTTCCGCTAAAAAGGTTGAACCCTTTGATTTCTGATACGGTAAGTGATCGTTCTTCCTTCCTCATGTTTCGATCCCATTTGGAATCCCAATCATTCAGACTACGCACATAATCTGCGATGGATTGTCGTACTTCACTCTCGCTAATCTTACGTCCATTTGAAGTTCCAAACAATTTTTTGTATGCAGTATCATTTTCTACTACAGCGGTAAATTGGTCCAAATCACTGTGAAATTCAGTGCTACTATTGATGACACTAACAATCTGGCCTTCAAGACTTCCTGCTCGCTTGTCGTAGAAAAAATCCTGTTGATATGCGGTATAGGTAAGCGAGGGACTATTGCGCAACTGCCCCATAGAAATCACCTGACCATCACTAAAAGCCAGATCGGCCATATGGCAGCTCGCGCAGCTAACAGCCTTTGTCGTGGAAAGGCGTACATCATTGAACAATTTTTTACCCAATTCAATCCTTGTTTTACTCAACGGCTCTACTTCACGATCAGCATAAAAGTCGAGTGACAACAATTTATTCGAAAATAGGCTGGTGGCGTCGTTCTTCATGGCAAGTTCTAGGGGAAATTTTACCTGCCAGTCAGCTGCGGTTTGCGTCCATAACTGCAACATGGGATCGATATCTTCTTGTAAAAACAGGTAACGGTCAAAATCATTGAAGTTTGAGCTTTTGAGGCGATTTTCAGCATTTTTAAAGGCGATCTCCCAGTGTTTTGTGAGATTCTTATCGTTGAATGAATTGCGGTAGAGGTATAGGATTTGTTCCGCTTTCGCGAAAGCGATAACAGCATCATCCAGGCTACTTTCCAGAATAGGTGAATCAAATCCCGTAACTCCTGTCAGTGCCGTGCGCACTATTTGTTTTCTTACCAGCCACAAAACGTGATAGGGCTCGTAATGGGAAAGATCTATGCTGGACAGCACGAGATCAATACGCTGGCGTATTGATCTTGCCACTTGCTGGATCCTGTTAATGTCTACGACGTCTGCATATATCGCCTCTTCCAGGGTTTGATAGCTTGTAGGCGATTTTATTTTCACATCTGTCTGGTCTTCCTCATCTACTTTGAGGATATTGGGCGCATTGAGGGAATTGTAGTTGTTGATATCTTGAAAACCCAAAATGGGTTCTATCTGCTTGAAGGATTTGCGGGCCTCTAGATAGTTAGTTTTAATACTATCCAGATCAGTTAGGTTCTCCAAAACTCCTATTTTCATACTGGCTGTTTCCAGATCTTCTTTATAGAGTTGTTCTAATTTTTCCAGTGAATCCTCTTCCAGTACCTGGTATTCAGATGTTTGTTTACAGGCGGTAAGACAAATGAAAAGGCTTGTCCAGAGACAAGCCTTTTTAATATAAAATAAATTCATCATCTATCGTTCTAATCCAGAAATGACATACAAAATACTGCCTTCCTTGCTGCTGTTTGCTACCGTATTTGCGGTAGGATCAGTAAAAGCACTACCATCTGCCGGAACCCAGCCGTGATTTTGTGTAATGACCATGAATGTACCATCGATACCGGTTTGATCTGAAATGTCGATCATTCCCGTGATTTCCCATATACTATTAGCCGTTCCAATGCCAGCCGCAGCGGCAGCCGCCTGGTCGCACTCCAAGACTGTTTTCACCTCACCAGTAGTTATGTTGTATTGGTATAATCTTGCATAGTGTGTTCTTGCCGGGTCATCAAAATAACCGTTGGGATCTTCTTGAATATAGACATAGTTTTTAGTTACTAGGACGTTATCTGGGCTATGGAATCCCCAAGCCTTGCCACCCTGCTTGTCACCATCTAACACACAGGTAATAGTGGCAGGGCCAGTAGGATCTGTTTCATTCAAGACAACCTTGTAGATACGACCGTACTTTGTTCCCTTGCCAGCCAGCCCACTTGATACGCGACCAGTCACTGCAAAATAAATTTCACGCTCGTTTGCAGCGCTCCCACGTCTCCAGTCAATGTCCTCCAGTCGTGAAAAGCCCATGACTCCTTTTTGTTTTGCCTCTGCGTCCAACAGATCTATATTTCTTTGGTTCAACTGTACAAATTCTGCCTGATAGGACTCACCTTCGGTCATATCCATTTCAAAATTGATGTTAGCGCTAGTTACCTTTAAACCATAGAGCTTGCCGCTATATAAGTCACCTCTATCACCTACGTACATACCTAATTGACCTGATGGTACATTATTGTCACTGTGATCGTCGCCTATGAATGCAACGGTCTTACTTTTGTAAGCATTCTTGCCTATAACCACTGCGTTTTCAGTACTCCATTGTCCCATCGCTGTTAGGATTTCTGGAGTTGTTCTTGAAGAGGAAGGTTTGGTAACCTCTGTAGCAAAAACACCTTTTGATGACCCGCCCCACTCACCACCAGATAAATATAGTGGGCCAAACCCATGCTCTTGTGGCGTTATAAGTGTCCCGCTACATTGTGCTGTAGACGCAGTTGCATCTGCATTCAAGATATATTCTCCTGATATGGGAGCAAGTGATTTGTCAAATTTGATCCGTGCAATAGAATAATCAGCCTCGATGTTATTGATTAATGTATACTCTTCTTTGACCCCATCGTACATAAGGCCGGCACCATCTGCCATCGACCCGTAAATAAAGTTAGGAGTATCGGGCAGCTTGTCTGCACTTGAAAGTAAGGGATAGACGCTAACATTTGAAAACGCTGGAGTCGTTTTAAGAAAGTTGGGCGTTACGGAATGTGCCTTTAATATGACTGAATCACCCTGGGCAATTGTAGTTGAATCGTCGTCGTCATTGCAGCTCAATAGCAAACTTGCTGATAAAGCGGCGAGGAAATAATAATTTCTCATGTTTGTGGGTAGTTTTGATTGTTAGACAAAGCTATTCCAACTATGTACCGAGCACCTTTTCTTTAAGTCATCTATTAATTAATCTTAGATTAGAAAACCGGACATATGTGTAAAATTACCGATCATAAAATTGAACCTAAGGTTAACT
>JBBSPH010000014.1:0-19755 GCA_038258985.1 Flavobacteriales bacterium | reverse complement strand
GATCGCGGCAATCTTTCCCGACCTAGTGTCGAGCAAGTGTATGCCTACAGATCTCATATTACCCAGCACATGTCCCAATTATTGCAAACGGAATTGAGTGAAGAGGTCATTGCGATTGTGGAAATAGGAATTCATCATGAAAAGCAACATCAAGAGCTTTTATTGACTGACATCAAATTTATCTTAGGGAACAATCCACTGCAGCCTACTTATGGTCCTGTTAATAATGAGGTATTCGTAGAAAATCATTCTCAAGATTTCATTCAGATATCTGATGGAGTCTACGAAATGGGATATGATTCGGCTGAGTTTTGTTACGATAACGAACTTCCTAGACATCGTGTATTTGTAGAGCCTTATGCAGTTAGTAATAAATTGGTTACAAATGCAGACTGGATGGAATTCATGGAAGATGGAGGATATGAAAATGTCATGCAATGGCATACGGAAGGATGGGATTGGGTGAAAAAGAACAACATTGAATCGCCGATGTATTGGTTTCAAAAAGACGGCAATTGGCACAACTATTTAATGAGTGGTGCCCAAGAGATTAATCCACAGGCGGCCGTCACTCATATCTCCTACTACGAGGCGTTTGCATATGCCCAGTGGAAAGGAATGCGATTACCAACGGAGTTTGAATGGGAAATTGCCCAAGACAAGTTTTCTTGGAACAAGCGGTGGGAATGGACGGAAAGTGCCTATTTGCCTTATCCCAACTATTCTAAACCTGATGGAGCATTGGGTGAATACAATGGCAAATTTATGGTCAACCAAAAAGTGCTGAGAGGCGCTTCTATCGCCACAGCAGATCATCACGCACGACCTACCTATAGAAATTTTTTCCACGCCCATTTGCGGTGGCAATTTACCGGCCTTAGACTCGCCAAATCCATATGACCAAGCAGCAAGCATTCCAACATGATTTTGAACAGCATGTGAAAGAGGGATTATCTTCTTACCCGAAGTACCTCAGTTCAAAATACATTTATGACGATAAAGGTGACAAACTCTTCCAGCGTATTATGGAGTTGCCAGAGTACTATCTTACCAGTGCAGAATTTAATATTATCGATACCTACAAATCACAGTTGCGTGAGTTGTTTACAAATGAAAAAGGTTTTGACCTTATAGAATTGGGAGCCGGTGATGGTAAAAAAACCAAACTGTTACTTAAGGAATTATACGACCATTCCATCGACTTTATTTACAAACCAATTGACATAAGCCAAGACGGGATTGATGCGCTAAGTGCGGACTTGATTCACTTGTTTCCTGATCTGGACGTTCAGGGGGAACAGGGAACGTATTTTAAGGTGTTGGAAGAACTTGCTCAGTTCAATCAGCGACCTAAGGTAATTTTAGTATTAGGGTCAAATATTGGAAATCTATCCCATCCGGAAGCAATCGATTTTTTGACCAAGCTTAAACACGTAATGTCTGCCCAGGATCATTTATTCATGGGCTTTGACCAAAAAAAAGACCCGTTGACGATCCAGAATGCCTATGCAGATAGTCAGGGCGTGACTCAAGAGTTCAACCGCAACTTACTGCACCGCATCAACAGAGAAATGCTGGCAGATTTTCCCGTTGACAAGTTTGAACATTGGGAATCCTATGACCCAGAATCGGGTACAGCAAAAAGTTACCTGTTCGCTACGCAGGAGTGTACTGTAAAGCTGGAAAAGTTAGGGCTCGAAGTCTCTTTCAATCAATGGGAAACCATACATACTGAGATATCGCAGAAATATGATGATGCGACAATACAATGGCTAGCCTCAGAAGCTGGGCTTTTAATCGAGCATTTTTATGAGGACGACCGAGGCTATTTCAAAGATTATCTATTGAGAATCGGGTAACAAAATCGTATCACATTGAAACCCTAATTCCTGTTGCATTTGCCTATCTTAGAAGCATGAAAGCAACATGGAACAATCAAATTATAGCCGAAAGCCACGATACCATCGTTATAGAAAATAACTACTATTTTCCTGCAGCGGCCATTCATAAACAATTCTTCAACAGCAGCGACAAAACAACTACTTGTCCCTGGAAAGGCACCGCCCATTATTATTCCATTGAAGTAGATGGTAAGACAAATGCAGATGCGGCTTGGTTTTATCCAGATCCTAAATTAGCAGCGAAAGAAATCAAGGGATACGTAGCGTTTTGGAAAGGTGTGGAGGTTTCAAAATAGATTCTATTTAGTTGTAGCAGTAACTTTATGTCAAATCTTCTAGTTTATTTAATTTAGTTCTCAGCATTACCTTAAATAATAATCAATTTATAGCCGTAACCACGAACATTCACGATTTCAATAGAGGGATCACGATCTAGTTTCTTCCGTAGTTTTGAGATGAATACATCCATACTTCTACCAGTAAAGAAGTCATTACTGCCCCACAATTTTTCTAGAATGTAAGCCCGATCCAAAACCTTGTTTTTACTCTGTAATAAGTGAAAAAGTAAATGCGCCTCTCTATGGGTCAATTTCAAGGACTCTTCATCACGGTAGGATAACCTCTGTTGTGGAAAATTAAAGGTATATGCTCCCAGCTTAAAAGTGTCGGCAGATTGTTGTTCCGCTTTTCTATTAAGCAGGTTGTGCATGCGTACGATCAATTCTTCCATAGAGAACGGCTTTTTCATATAGTCGTTTCCTCCTACATGAAAGCCGTTTAGGACATCTTCCGTCTGGGATTTAGCCGTAAGGAAGATGATGGGGATTTCATCGTTTTGTTCCCGTATTCTTTTAGCAAGTTCAAAACCATCCAGTAAAGGCATCATCACATCTAAAACGATAATATCAAAATCCTCTTTTCTAAATACATTTAGGGCGTTTTCGCCATTTGGAGCAAGGACAACCTCAAAGTTGCGAGTCTCTAGACTTTCGGTAACAATCATAGCTAGTGATGGTTCATCCTCTGCCAGCAACACTTTTATCTTTTTAAACATGGAAGAGCTGGATTTTGAAGGTAGTTGGGTCTAGGGATACTTCTATATTACCGCCATGCTTTTCTATAATAGCTTTGGTGTAAAATAAACCTATACCGTAACCTTTAATGTTGTGTTTGTCACCCTGCGGTATGCGATAGAATTTCTCAAAAATATACTTGGCATCCTTGCTTTTAAGCAAGTTGCCATTGTCGCTTACAGAGATCTGGATGGTATCGGCAGAATTTACTGCGGTGACCTTTATAACTTCTCCACCATATTTAATGGCATTGTCTAACAGATTATTGAATGCATTTTCTATGTGAAATTCATCACCGTAATAATATAACGGTTGATTAGTCATCTGTAGTTCTATTGATTTGTCGGTAGCGGAATTATACATATCTACAGACTCCTTCACGAGATGCGCTAGATTGAATCTTGTTTTTTGTAGGGCTAGTTTTTCGCTATCGATCAAGGCCGTTTCCAATAGTTTTTCTACCATTAGGTTGAGCTTTGAAAGTTGTTCCCTACCCACATTTAGGTAGCGGTCAGATTTCTCCTTATCTCCACCGGTAAAATTCTGTATACCTTCCAGTGCTGCACTTGCTGTAGCAATGGGTGTTTTGAACTCGTGTGTGATGTTGGATATTAGGTCGTTTTTTATAAGGCTCAGCTGTTTCTGTTTATTGATGACGTGTAAAAGATGGAAGAGGCAAAAGATAACGCCGCTGATCAACAAAAAAGAGAGCGACATTCCCGCTAGGTTGCGTTTGAGCAACGTTGTTTCTAGACCACTATAAAACATTTCCAGTTTTGTATCCTTATACAGTTGTGGGCTGGTACTTATAACGCGTTGATCACCGGTAAGATCACCGATTTCAAAATCGCTCTTGCCGTTATTGTATTTGAACCCTTTTTCAATTTGGATCTCATTTTTTTCTAGCGCGATGTTCATCAGGCTATCTATCACCTCAAGATCAACGACGTTAGTAGAATAGGAAATGACAATGCGCTTGTCTGTGCCCACCACCTTGCCAGTAAACGCATCATCGTTGAAAGAAATGTCAGTTATCCTTGCAGATTCCTTACCATTGGCGCTATCCTTTTTACCTAGAAAGCGATTTATATTGAAGTTTGGGGTCTTTTTGAAGGCATTGGTGTCTTGGTCCAGACCACTAAAGATCTCTACCTTCTGGATATTCTTTATATTATTGAGCTGCGAGAGTCCCAGAGTATCCTTCTGCAATAGGAATAAAGAATCTGTAGCTGGAAATCGCTGTAATGTAGCCGACCTAGGTTTTGCAGTGATGCTGGAAATATTATTGATCAGGGAGTCGATCCTACCGGCAGGTAATTGACCGTTTTCACTCAAGAAACCTATAGTATTACGTTTTGCGCTGGCGGTAAAGTAATCTTCCACGGTCAGGTCAAAGGATGTTTGAATGTCGCGGTCTAGCTGACGGCGGCTTTCCTCATAATTTTTAAAAACCCAATACAATTGTATGGCGAGCGTGATGGCAATGACCACACTTACCAGCACCAATAAAAAGGCATATCTTTTATGATTCATATGGTAAAGGTGCTCTTTTCCCAGCGCATGAAAAAACCGGTTAACACACGTTAACGGTCGTTAACCTAGATGTTCTTTAAAAGCACGCATCTTTGAATAAACAGGGTAAAAAAATTAGGATGAGAAACTCAAGATGGTTGGTTGTGGTAATTGTGTATATCGCTTTCGCGAAAGCGAACTTCCTACTGGCACAACAAGATTTTAGGGCCATTGCCTATTTTTCCTTTCAGACCAAGTTTGATGTGCAGCCCGGCGACCAGATGGACCAATTAACCGTGAAAACCGAGGATGCAGCCCTCAACTCCAAGGTGCGGGATGCGCTCCAGCGTGGCAGCCAACAGGAATTTGTAATGGAATTTAGTGCAACCGAATCCTCTTATGCTGAGGTGGTACAACTTGCAAAACCTATGGGCGGTGGTGATTACCGCATCGCCTTTAACGCTCATAATGGTTCCACCGCGGCTGTTTATAAGGATTTGAAGCGGCAGAAATATATCAAGACGGCAGATATTTTGGGAAAGGTTTTTCTTGTTCACGGGACACTGGAATCTTATGGATGGCAGCAAACCGGTGAGACAAAAATGATAGGCAAATACACCTGTTACCAGGCAATCTTCAAGCCTATTATTTCAGCAGCAGAAGAGGAAGCTAGACGGCTTGAAAAGCAACAAGATGGTATACTGTCGATGATTCCAGACGACGATGACACCATTACGGTCTGGTATACCCCAGAAATTCCCATAAGCAACGGTCCTGGCATTTATCAAGGATTGCCCGGCTTTATTCTAGAGGTAAAGGAAAGACACACGATCCTTCTATGTACTAAGATCGAAATGAATCCAGTAAATTTAAATACAATCAAAAAACCCAGGTCTGGAAAGGAGATCACTGCCGCAGCGTTTGAATCGCTCAAGAAGGAAAAGTTGGGCGAGGCCGCGACCAGAAGTAGCGGTATGTCTGTTAACATCATAAAAGGATAAGTCACATTAAAACTCACCTAGTAAACCAAAAATAATTATCAAATGAAAAGAATAGCACTCATTATGTTATGTATCGCTTTCGCGAAAGCGAACTCCCTACAAGCCCAGCAAGAATACCAGGCTGTCGCTTACTATACGGCGCAGACCAAAGTTGACATCAAACCTGACACAACCAAGGCCAAAAATGCCCAACAACAGGAAATGCGAGCAAAGCTCATGGAAATGCTAAGCAAGGGACAGCAAAACGATTTTAAACTGGAACTTACGGCCAAAGAATCCAGCTATGAAGAATTGAAGCAACTGGAAAAGCCCAAAACAGGTAACGGCATGTCCATATCCTTCTCTGGAATGGGAAATGCTTCAAACACTGTCTATAAAGATCTTCAAGAACAACAAATGATCAAGGAGGACGAGATCATGGGTAAGGAATTCCGTATTGTGGATGCGTTGCCGCAGTATAACTGGCAGCTGTCACAAGAGACAAAAAAGATAGGAAATTATACCTGTTATAAAGCCACTTACCTGCCAGAATTGACGGAGGGACAAAAAGAAAAGGCAGCAAAAAAAGAAGAGGAAAAAGCGGCAGGCAGCATTCTCGCGATGGTAGAGGAAAAGGATAAGACAATCACCGCCTGGTACACGCCAGAAATTCCAATTAGTAATGGTCCCGGAGAATACCAGGGATTGCCTGGATTAATTCTAGAGGTGAAAGAAGAAGAAACCACAATCTTATGTACCAAAATCGAAATTAATCCCGCAGATAAAATCAACCTCAAAAAACCGAGAAGCGGTAAGGAGATCAACCAAAAAGATTTTGATAAGCTGTCTAAAGAGAAATATGAGGAGCGTATGAAAAATAGTGGCAACAAAGGTTTTATAATTACGGAGACGAGAAGCAACTAGATTAAACCTTTTTTATTTTTTATTGTCGTAATGCGATCGTGTAGCTAATGGGTAATCCTAGTTACTAATCAAAAAAAATAAGCAATGAAAAAGATATTATTAGTAATACTCTTCATGGTTGTGGGTGTTTCTTCCATCGCCCAAGAGTTATACGGCGAGGCGACCTATTTTTCCAAAGCAGCTATCGACAATAGCTGGATGGAAGGGAACCGCGAGTTGAGTGCCGACCAGCGCAAACGCATCGAGGAAAACCTTAAAAAGGCAAGCGAGAAAACATTTATCCTGCGATTCAATAGAAAAGAGTCCGTCTGGCAACAGGAAGTAGCTCTTGCAACACCTACACAAGGAGGTGGTGGATGGGGAAACTTTATGGGATCTTCCATGGGCGGTGATAAATACAAGGATATCACCACCAACACATTTACAGAGCAGCGCGACATGATGGGGAAAACCTTTCTTATCAAGGATGATTTACCTGTATTAGATTGGCAAATTACTGGCGAAACGAGAAAAATAGGGAACTATACGGCGGTAAAGGCAACTGCTGTCAAGAAAAACGATGCGCTGGACATGGGAGCTTTTAGAAGAAGACGTGGCAATGACGACAAGAAAAAAGAAGAAGAGGAATCCACTAAGCTGACAGACATGTTTGAAAAGGATGAGAACACTACCGTCACTGCGTGGTTCACTCCTGAAATACCGGTCCAGCACGGACCCGCAGAATATGGTGGTTTACCAGGCTTGATCCTTGAATTGAATGCAAACAACACGACCATGTTGTGTACTAAAATTGTACTCAATCCTGAAAAGCAGGAAAAGATAGAAGCTGCCACTAAGGGCGATAAGATTAAACTCGAAGAATATAATGCCACATTTACCAAGAAAATGGAAGAGATGGCAGAGCGTTTCCGTGGCGGTGGTGGCGGCCGTAGAAATTAATGATACAATTCTTTATTCACATACTATAGGCGAGGTTCATCAACCTCGCTTTTTTAATACCTAAACTATCCATGAACAAAATTATCCTTTTTCTCTCAGTCTTCTTTTTGGCCATAATTACTTCTCAGGCACAGAATGTAAAGATCACTGGAACCGTTGTCGATAGCCTAGGTGTACCGGTGGCAATGGCTAATGTAATCGCCTATGGTGCTAACAATACGATGGGCGCTTTCGGCATAACTAATACTGACGGGAGATACCAACTCTTAAATCTTAAACAGGATAGCACCTACATTCTTAAATTATCTTTTATTGGACTTAAACCAGTGGAGCAAAAGGTCGAGAGAATACAATCAGACATGGTAAAGAATTTTATCATGTTGGATGGATCAGATCAACTTGATGCAGTCAACATTGTGTATGAGATGCCGGTAACAATTAAAGGAGACACTATTGTCTACAACAGTGATAGCTTCACTAATGGTACTGAAAAAAAGCTGGGAGACGTCCTTAAAAAATTGCCTGGGATGGAAGTCAGTGAGGACGGTGATATACAGGTAGAAGGTAAGGCCGTAGAACGGGTTTTTATCAATGGAAAGGAATTTTTTGAAGGTGATTCCAGACTTGCTACAAAGAATATACCTGCAGATGCCATTTCTAAAGTTGAAGTGCTCAAGAACTTCAATAATGTGAGCCAACTGAAAGGAATCGGTAATGACCAGGACCGTGTCGCCATTAATATTCGCTTGAAAGAAGGAAAAGAGAAATTCTGGTTTGGTGAGATAACTACTGCCGGTGGTTATGGCAATGATGAGGCGCGATACCAAATAAAACCTAAGGCTTTTTACTATAGTCCAGATCTGTCCATCAATATACTCACGGACTTTAATAATATTGGTTTACCTGCATTTACTTTCAGGGATTACTTCAGATTTACCGGGAGGAATTTTAGCAATACAAGAAATACGGGAGCGAGTATAAATACAGATGCTTCTGCAGGTGGATTCACGGGATTCCAACAAAATAGGGCAGTAAATATTGAAAGTAAATTCGGCGCGTTCAATGGTTCCTATAAGGCAAGCAAATCGCTTGATGTGAATGGGTTTGTTATTTTTTCAAGCACAGATACCGATGACAGGTCAACTTCCAGGAATGAATTCATCGATGGTATAACAACTGAGAATACAGATAATACTTCTTTTCAAAGAAATGAATTGGCCATTTTCAAATTAGGTGCGGACTATAAGCCCAACGCCAATTTTACATTGGACTACAACGGCCAGATAAATATCACCGACATAGAAGAACTATCAGATTTGACTTCGGCAAGGGTGGAACCGCTTCCTGCCGGTGGTACACAAAGCATCGTAGAAGATATTGATCAACGCAACGCGCAGCGTCCGGTAGTGATAGACCAAAACCTAAGTATGTACTACACTGCGGGTGATCGTAATATCTTTTCTTTTGAGGGAAGGTATGTTGATCAAGAGGAAGATCCTTTTTACAATGCCATTAGAAACATAAGGGGTCAGCAGGATCCTGAACCTTTCACCAGTCCAGACCCAGCTAATCCGGGTCAGAGAACTGGTGGTATAGGACTAGCACAGGCAGATCCCTATGATATCAATCAACGTAATTTGGTGCAGACCAGCCGTCTGGATGCCAAGGTCGATTACTGGTACATTCTTAATAAGACAAGTAACATTAACCTTACCATCGGCGGGACTTTTACCCAACAGAATTACGATTCCAACATCTTTCAATTGTTGAATGATGGAAGTAGAAATGATTTGACCGCTCAAGACCTAGTCAATGATGTGGAGTATAATTATACCGACGTATTTGCCGGATTGCATTATAAGATCATCACCGGTAAGTTTACTGTTACCCCTGGATTTCATGTACACAACATTACAACCAAGGATGAGCAAAATGGGTTGACAAATGAATTAACAACCACCAAATTTCTCCCAGACTTCAACGTGCGATTTGACCTCAAATCTTCAGAAAATATTGAGTTTGATTACCGTCAAACGATCTCCTTTGCAGACGTGAACAGTTATGCTTTAGCAACTGTATTCAATAACTATAGTAGTTTGAATAGCGGTAATAACCAACTGGAAGGTGCTATCAACGATGCACTGAGATTGACCTATAGTAACTTCAATATGTTCAACTATACCACTATTCGAGGTGGGTTGACCTATACTAACCAGCGGGATGCGATCCAAAATAGAACACGTCTGGACGGGATTACTCGTATCTCAGAGCCTATCAACTCTGCTTTTGCACAGGAGACTTTAGGTGCTAATGGTAGTTTTAGTAGAGAGTTTGGAAAGATTAGGGCGACCATCAACGCTAGCGGAAACTACTCTGCATTCAACAACATCCTGGAAACTGTTGTAAATAATGAAGTGGTAGTACAGTTGCGTGAATCACAGAATTTGACACAATCCTATGGCGCAAGTTTGCGTAGCAACTGGAAGGAAGGAGTCAACTTTGACGTGGGATACACCGTTAATTTCAGCAATTTTGATGATGGTATACGGGAGAACAAGTTTACCACTAACGTTTTTAGGATCGATGCTGACTGGCAGATCAATGACTCTTTTCAGTTGGTGGCAGAATATGACCTAAATCTCTTCGATGGCAACGCGAGCAACGAAAATTTCGATTTTCTGGAAGCCAGTTTGTTTTACAACAAACCTGATTCTAAGTGGGAATACAAACTCGCCGCAACCAACTTGACCAATACAGAGGCTATCGTAAACGCGACTTTCGGCCAGATTATCACCAGCAGCGTGCGACAGGATTTTGTACTGCCTCGCTATGTCTATCTACAGGTGAAATATGATTTGTAGAGCTCAAATGATGTAAAATGAAGAAGGCGACAAGTATTTGTCGCCTTTTTTGATGTGGTAATTGGAGAATTTCGCTTTCGCAAAAGCGAAAACTGTCAAAACATCTTGCTTTAAAGCTGCCTTTTATTCTCAATCGATATTCTGGAACCTTGCGCCATCATGACGGTATCTGGTTCTAGCGAGTCAAGAACGGCAAATGCAGCGCCATAGGTCTGTTCAAAGTTGACATCGATTTTATAGTTGGTCACCTTAAAATGTTCCCAGCTCGCGTGCTTTACCTCATACTCATAAGTTTTCTGATCATTATAGGCAGAATAGCCGTAATAGCGTTCCAGTATAAATTGTTCATCGCTGCCTTTTGCAATGGGAAGCGCCTCAGGCTGGTAGCTCAAGGCAAATTCCTGCCACTCTTTGGGTTTCCAGCGGTAATTGAGATGGGTCAAAGAAGGGTCTTTGTCGTTGAGCGTAAACTTTACCGGCATCGTCTCGTATTGCTCGTGGTATAGATTGTTGGCTATCAGGGTAATCATGGGTTTATCGACAATCTCTTTGATAAAGACAACACCACGACGATCAGTGCCTATTTGACGTACATAGAACCGTAGGTTGATCTCACTAAAATTGATGTGAAATGGAATGGGCAGGTTCAATATGCGTGTATTTTCAAAGCGTAGACCAACAAGACTTATGTCCGCCAGCTCGCCGCGCAAATCCAGCTCGGTTCCCATGGGTAGATAGGGAAGTAATAGTTGCGGGTTTACTTTGTAATTGGCAAACGGTAAATAGCTCCAGGTCGAGGTTAGAAATGACATAGGACAAAGGTAAATGGGAGAAATGTTGTCAAGGTTAAAGCGCTCATAACAAATTTGAGCCCCAGCAAAACTAGTAGCCATTTTACTACGTAAGTTACTGCCCTAATTAAATCAATGATTTTCAATCTAAGAAGCTGTGCCAGTGCAGCAACATTAGTGGCCTTGCTTATAGGCCTCAACTCTTGTTCAGTACAAAAGGTGTCAAATGTTGACTATGGCAGTAGGATAGAGCGTATTAGTTCAATTCCCACACTCAATGTTTTTGCGCGAAAAAAAGCAAAAGCAAACCCGCAACCCGTATTGATTTTTGTGCACGGTGGCAACTGGAACAGCGGTCATAAGGAAACCTATAATTACATAGGACGCAATTTTGCACGGCGCGATATGGTTGTTGTCCTGCCTGACTATACAAAAAGCCCAGCGGCCAGTAATCGGGAAATGACGCGGCAAATAGCGACTTCCATCAACTGGGTAAAGCAAAATATAGACACGTACGGCGGTGATCCATCAAGAATTTACCTTACAGGCCACTCTGCGGGTGGACACCTGGTTGCACTTGCAGCGATGAATCCCTCGTATGGAGTGAATGAAGAAGATATAGCTGGTATTATTTTGAACGATGCTGCTGGTCTAGATATGGAGACCTTCCTTAAGAATAACCCACCAACAGCAGATCAAGATTATCTGGCGACATGGACCGATAATCCGAAAGAATGGGCAGAGGCATCGCCCATTAATTTTATTGACAGCGCAACACCAACGATTAAAATATATGCCGGAGAAAAGAGCTACCCCTCCATCATCAACAGCAACAAACGCTTTGTTGAAAAGCTACAGCAAGTCCAGGCTAATGCAAGCATTCAGTGGCTGGACAAAAAACACGTTCCCATGGTGACGCAATTATTCTGGCCGTGGAGCAAGCGTTTCAAGGAGATGGAGGACATTATGGGAATCCAGCCAGATTGATAGCTGCACGGGATGGAATGGTTTTTCGCTTTCGCGAAAGCGAACTCTAGAAGATCTCCTTTTCTACCATCAACCTTTACTTGATACATAATCCTTTGTACCTTGCGCGCCTATTTTACAGCGAAAGTGATCAAAAGCAAAAAAATCGTCATAGGCCGCACGGACAAAGCAGACTTCCCACGGTTGAACCTGGAGCAGATTGATATAAAAGTCGATACAGGAGCCTATACCTCCAGCATACATTGTCAGGACATCCTTGAAAAAGACGGTGTGCTACACGCAAGTTTCCTAGATGAGAGCCACCCACAATTCCATGGTCAGCATATTGAATTCAAGGATTATGAGGTGACAACGGTACGCAGTAGCAATGGTTTGAGCGAGCAGCGCTTTGAGGTGAGGTCTAACATCAGGCTATTTAAAAAATTGTACCGCATTTCCCTAACGCTCAACGACAGGTCAGAGATGCGATTTCCCGTACTTCTAGGGCGCAAGTTTCTTTCAAAAAAATTTCTCGTAGATCCTGAATTGCAGGACATTTCCTTTTTACAGACGCAACATGAAGATTGATATCCTATCGAGAGGCAGTACCATCTACAGCACTGCCCGCATGGTAGAAGAAATAACAGCCGCTGGACATAAAGTGCGCGTTCTGGACCCACTTAAATGTGACATTAAACTAGAAAAGCAGAAACCTACCGTTTATTACAAAGGTGTGCGACTGGAGAAACCAGATGCTGTGATCCCACGTATAGGCGCTAGTATAACTTTCTACGGCACAGCCATCGTACGGCAATTTGAAGCTATGAAATGCTTCACTACCGTCAGTTCCCAAGCACTCGTGCGCAGTCGCGATAAATTGCAAAGTCTGCAACGCTTAAGCAGTTCGGGAGTTGGCATGCCTAAAACAGCATTTACAAACTTCGGCAAGCATACAGATGCGATTTTGGAGATGGTGGACGGCCCGCCTTGTATCATTAAAGTGCTGGAAGGGACTCAAGGAATAGGCGTGAATCTGGCTGAAGATTATGAGAGTGCAGAAACTATACTGGACGCCTATAATAATCTAGAATCCAGAGTAATAGTTCAAGAATTTATTAAGGAAGCTGGTGGTGCAGACTTGCGTGCGTTTGTTGTAGGAGATAAAGTAGTAGGAGCCATGAAGCGCCAGGCACAGAAAGGGGAGTTTAGATCTAACCTGCATCGTGGAGGGTCTGCCACAAAAATAAAACTCTCCAGAGAAGAGGAAAACACGGCTATTGCCGCGGCAAAATCTTTGGGATTAGGTGTTTGTGGTGTAGATTTACTTCAAAGTAGTCGTGGTCCTTTGGTTCTAGAAGTGAACAGTTCACCTGGTCTGGAAGGTATAGAAGCGGCAACAAAACATAATATTGCTCGGGAAATAGTCAAGTATATCGAGAAAAATAATTAAAAAATGGCTGCTGATATTACCATTTTAGGCACCACAATCAAACCAGGAACAAGCCATACGCTCAATTTTAATATGGCCAGGCTTTATACCACTACTGTAGTGGATATTCCCGTCATTATTCATAGAGCCAAGAAGCCTGGGCCTGTAGTATTACTTACAGCCGGTATACATGGTGATGAGTTCAATGGGGTCGAGGTCGTACGCCAGTTAATCTCTAGAAAAATAGTACGACCGAAACGCGGGATGGTTGTAGCCATTCCAGTCGTAAATATTTTTGGCTTTTTGAACATGCAAAGAGAGTTTCCTGACGGGCGGGATCTCAATCGAGTTTTTCCAGGCGCAAAGAATGGCTCACTAGCCAGCAGGTTTGCTTATCAGGTGACCAAAAGTATACTGCCACATGTTGATCTAGTTTTGGATTTTCATACCGGCGGTGCACAGCGATTTAATGCACCACAATTGCGAGTAGATCCACTGGAGGTTGAAAGTCTCGCTTTAGCGCATATTTTTCACCCGCCATTTTTAATACATTCTAAGAACATCAGCAAAACCTTTAGGGAAACCTGTGGGAAATTGGGTAAAAATTACCTGCTATTTGAAGGTGGTAAATCCCAGCAAAGTGATAAAACGATTATCACAACAGCAGTGAACGGTGCCATACGCGTATTAAACCATCTAGGGATGTTGATCGATCAGTCAAACCTTCATTTAGATGAAAAACCAATTCACATCATTACCAAATCAAAATGGGTGAGAGCAAAATACAGTGGACTGTTGCATACCCGGGTGATGAATGGAAAGAGGGTAGAAAAAGGAGAGATGATAGCTTCCATTACAGATCCTTACGGAACGATGCGGCATAAAGTAAAATCACCTCACGACGGTTTTGTAATCAATGTCAACCATAGCCCGTTAGTTTATCAAGGCGATGCTATATTTCATATAAGTCAAGATGAAGGACAAACTGAGCCTGCGTAAGGAGTATAAAGAAAAGCGCGCAAATTTATCTGAGGAGGAAGTTCATGACTTGAGCATACAGATTGCGAACAATTTACTCAAGCTTAACATCTGGGATAAGAATTTATACCACCTGTTTTTGACAATCAACTCTCAGAATGAAGTCCAGACAGAATATATTCTAAGAATCTTACAAGGACGAGATAAAGATATTGCGATCTCTAAAAGCGACTTTGAAACAAATGAATTACGGCATTTTTTATTGACGGATAATACAGTTATTAAAGTAAACCCTTATGGAATTCCAGAACCAAGCGGAAAAGCACTGGAAGTAAGTGTTACCGATATTGATGTAGTCTTTATTCCTTTATTGGCGATTGATGTTGCAGGCAATAGAATCGGTTACGGTAAAGGCTTTTACGATCGATTTTTAGCACAGTGCAGACCAGATTGTGTCAAAATCGGAATTTCATTTTTTCCTCCTCTGGATTTTCAAATTGTGACTGATGATTTTGATATTCCCGTTAATCACTTAATTACGCCGGAGGGTGTTTACCATTTTTCTACATAGTTACTGTCCATTAGATAAATACAATTAAATCGGTATTTAAACGAGGAACCCTCCCTTTTTGACTATATTCATAAACATATGTTAACTATATTTGCTGCTTTTATTTAGAGATGTTAGCTAAGAACGATTATTTTCAATCCTCGCTCGAGGATCAGGCGTATTTTTTAACCGAGGTTGCAGAGGCGACGAGGACAGGAGTTTACAGCGCTAATTTTAGTCGGAATAAGTTTTATATTGATGCGATAGGCAAGTCTATCCTCGATCTTCCCGCCGATTATACACCAACAATTAACGAGGCCACCTATTTATTTCACCATAGCAAGGATGCGAGAGACCTTATTAAGGTCTGTATTCAAGGTGAAAAGTTTGAGCGTGACCTTATCATGAGTTCATTTAACGATCAGGAAATATGGATGAGGTTTACAGGAAAGCCACGTTTTGATCTAGATGGTAATATGATCGGTGTTCGTGGTGTTTTTACAAGCATCGACAAATATGTGAGGGAAAAACAACAGGTAGAACATCATAACCAAATTATTGAGGGTCAACAAGAACGATTGTTGCATTTTGCACACGTTGTTTCGCATAATTTGAGATCACAAACCAGTAACTTGGGATTGACCTTAGACCTGTTTAAAAACCTACTTGAACATGATGAGCGCGGCGAGGTGTTTCTTTCCTATCTGGAAGAGATTTCCGATGGCTTAAATACGACTCTCAAACATCTTTCACAAACATTGACCGTTGATCAAGAAAAGTCAATGACGGAAGTTGTAGATATCCAAAAAGTTGTAAATAGAGTTCTGCAGGATCATACTAAAGAAATCGAAGCTGCCCAAATCACCATTGAAATTGATTTCTCGGAATATTCAGAGATTATTTATGTAGCGTCTTTTATGAACCATATCATTGAGACATTAATTTCAAATGCTATTCTATACAGGGATCGATCACGACCATGCATCATTCAACTATGCACTAGAAAGAAAAACGATAAAAATCTATTTGTTGTCAAGGATAATGGGAGAGGTATAGCACTCAACGCGGGAAAGAATACTATTTTTAACAGCATTCACAGTGAAAATCATTTGAAGAATTCTAAGGGAATGAGCTTATTTTTAGCAAAAAATCAGATTGAAGCAATGGGTGGTGATCTCGTGGTCAAAAGTTGCGTAGGCATTGGAAGCAGTTTTACCGTTAGGTTTTAATACAATGGGCACAAAAATCTCTAAGGTTTGTATCATCGACGACGATAAGCTCTATGTAAGCCTATTGCGCATGCTCATTGAAAAAAATCAATTTGCTGAGGATATCATGGTATTTTCTAACGGTCAGGATGCATTGGAGCATTTCAAGACTCAGATAGAGGGAAAAAGTTTTGATCTTCCAGAAGTCATTCTACTAGATTTAAATATGCCTGTGATGAACGGTTGGGAATTTTTAGAGAAAATAGAACCCTACCAGCAAATTCTTCAGGAAAACGGAGTGCGATTAAATATAGTGAGCTCTACAATTAACCCTCGGGAAGTAAAGCAGGCAAAGAGCTTCCAGATTGTTAACCAATTCTTAAATAAACCTATTTCTAAGGAAGCAATTGCTTTGGCTTTCGCCAAATAGAACTCCGCACATTCTGCAGCAATTTACTGAGCTATTGCTGGATTTTCTCTTTCTGGAAACGCCTTCTTGCTAAATAAAATCAGAAGGATTACACCCACAGTAATTGAACTATCCGCAATGTTAAAGACGGCATTAAAGAAAGTAAACGTCTGCCCACCAACACCAGGAACCCATTCTGGCCAGGTGCCATCAAATAAAGGAAAGTAGAGCATGTCTACAACCTCTCCGTGGAATAAGCTACCGTAACCACCACCTTCTGGCATAAAGGTCGCTACACTATTAGTGCTGTTGGAGAACAATTCACCATAAAATACGCTGTCAATAATGTTCCCAAAAGCGCCAGCAAAAATTAAGGCGATACAGATAATTAAGATCTTGTGGCTATTATCCCTAACGCTTTTCCATAGCCAATAACCAATCCCACAAATGGCAAAAATTCTAAATACGGTTAGTATGATTTTGCCATAATCTCCAGGCAGTTCAAAGCCCCACGCCGCACCTGGATTCTCATAAAAGAGAAGTTGAAATTTATCCCAATCGACAATAGGATTGCGGGAATCCCGTAACATGTAATTGAGTTTGATATAGATCTTGCTCGCCTGGTCTAAGAAAAGAACTACAGCGATAATAATTATGGCTTTATATAACTTCATTATGGAGTGGAATACCTAGGGTTACAAGATACTTAAAAATGTTATTTTGATTGAATATTTCCATTGATGCTTTCAGCTTCTAGGAGATATCTTGTGGAGTTTGGCTCATTCTCAATAGTTACAGAACCATTGCGGGAGGACGCTTGTACGGAATAACTGTTTAGGTCTATAGCCACTAGATTTGCATTGACGCTCGTGACTTGTATATTCCCAGACATATGACTCAACTTCATATTTCCTGAATGAATGTTGATAATCACATTTTTGTATTGTCCATCCAAATTTAGAACAGCTTCTGAAAGATTCAAAAAAAGTACTTTGCCTTCTGGCAATCTTAATTCAGCTTTGCTTTCGGTGATTTTATGGGCACTCAATTTATCCTGTGGAAATTCAAAAATGGGATTAACTGGGTCAGTCACAAACAAGGTATCATTGAGGACTTGAGTATTGAGAATCAATGCATTTTTATATTCACCTGACTGTTTTTCATTCGTTACATAAGAACTAGGCTCTCCAGTAGTAGAAATGCTTAAATTCATGAAGTGTTTCAAGTTCACAAACACTACTTTGAACTGTTCGTTTTGCGACTCTGTATGAGCATAAATGGATCCAGCATTCTGCGCATGGCAGATTGCGGATCCAAGTAATATGATCATTAATATTAGCGATTCTAGAGTCTTGCGCAAACTCAAGACCTTAGTCCTGCATATTCTTTGCCTCTATGCTCAACGTAGCGTGTGGCACCAGTTCTAATCGAGCTTTTGCGATCAACTTTCCGGTCACCCTACAAACTCCATAGGATTTGTTTTCAATGCGTATCAACGCATTCTTTAAGTCACGAATAAATTTTTCCTGGCGTATGGCAAGTGCAGAGTTTGCTTCTTTGCTCATCACGGCGCTTCCCTCATCAAAGGCCTTGAATTGTGGTGCAGTGTCATCAGTGCCGTTGTCGGCATTGTTCATATAGGCGCTCTTAATCAATTCATATTGCTCAGTAGCTTCGGCAATTTTCTCTTTCAAGATACCTTTGAAATAGGCTAGGTCTGCGTCGCTATATCTTACTTTTTCGTCGGCTGAAATACTCATAATTATATTTTTTTAATACGGATCACCGTCTTTAGATCGTCAAATTCAATTTCCGTACCGTTATTAATTTCGTCTTCAATTTTTATCGCATCTGCAAGAGTTTCATCCTTGATGTACTGATCGTTTTCAGCTATAGCGGCATCAATCTCTTCATTGGATTGAACACTCACTAAAATTCGATCGGTTACCTCAAGACCAGAATCCTTTCTAATATTTTGGATCCTGTTGACTAACTCCCTAGCAATACCTTCCATTTTCAATGCCGGTGTTATGGAAACGTCCAGCGCCACTGTGATTCCAGCTTGATTGGCAACCAGCCAACCTTCTATATCCTTGGAAGTTATCTCCACATCTGCGAGAACCAAAGTAATTTGTTTTCCATCAACATCGATCGTTCGTTCTCCTGTTTTTTCCAACAAAGCGATGTCTTCTTGTTGAAAACTATTTATGAGTCCAGCCACCAACTTCATATCCTTGCCAAAACGTGGTCCCAACGCCTTAAAATTAGGTTTGATCTCTTTCACGAGTATACCACTAGCATCATCGATCAATTCCACTTTCTTCACATTAACCTCGCTTTTAATCAGGTCAGCGATGGCTTCAATCTGTTCTTTATCGTGTTTGTCAAGCACAGGAATCATAATGCGTTGCAGCGGCTGGCGCACTTTGATGGATTCTTTCTTTCTCAATGACAACGTAAGGCTGGAAATAGTCTGTGCCTTATGCATTTTCTCTTCTAGCGTTGGATCGATGGCGCTTTCATCACAAGTTGGAAACATCGATAAATGTACACTTTCACTCGCGTCTTGCTCACAAACACTGGTCAAATCACGATACAATTGATCCATAAAAAACGGAGCAATAGGCGCGCCCAATTGTGCTACTGTTTTCAGACACGTATAAAGTGTTTGATAAGCAGCAATTTTATCCTGCTGGTAATCACCTTTCCAGAAACGTCTTCTACACAAGCGCACGTACCAGTTGCTCAGATTTTCCGTCACAAAAGTCGTGATGGCTCTAGCTGCTTTGGTAGGCTCATAATCTTCGTAAAATGCCGTTGTATCTTTGATCAACGTATTTAATTCTGATAATACCCAACGATCGATTTCTGGCCTGTCGTTTAGTGGTATCTCGCTTTCGCGAAAGCGGAATTCGTCAACATTTGCGTATAAAGCAAAGAAACTGTAGGTATTATAAAGCGTTCCAAAAAACTTGCGCTGCACCTCCGTAATGCCGTCCACATCAAACTTGAGGTTGTCCCAAGGATTGGCATTGCTTACCATGTACCAGCGCGTGGCATCTGCGCCGTATTGACCAAGCGTCTCAAAAGGATCTGCAGCGTTGCCCAGACGTTTGGACATTTTCTGTCCGTTTTTGTCCATCACAAGACCGTTTGAAACTACATTTTTATAAGCCACATCATCGCTGATCATCGTGTCGATAGCGTGCAGTGTGTAAAACCAGCCTCTGGTTT
>JBBSPH010000013.1:0-19865 GCA_038258985.1 Flavobacteriales bacterium | reverse complement strand
GTTTTAAATAAGAGCCCTAATATCATAATAAAAACCTAATCTACGGCTATATGGTAGCTAATATTCGACTAAAAGCACTAAAACCCTTTAAATTAAGTTAAGGTTGTCGACGTGCATCTGCCTGTTCCTGTTTCAAATGATCGAGGTAGAGAATACCATTCAAGTGATCGATTTCATGCTGAAATATAATCGCGGTAAAGTCCTCTACCATTTCTACCTTGTGACCATCATCCATAGTGTCGTATTCTACTAAAATTGCATAAGCCCTAGAATCCAGCGTTTCCCTGCGGTCTGGAATAGATAGACAACCCTCTGCCCGCTCTTGTTTCTTCTTGGAATATTGCTTGATTACAGGATTTAGGATTACCTCAAATGGATAATCGGGTTTGTCAAAACGTTGCACCCACGCGATACGTTTCAGCACTCCCACTTGCGGTGCGGCAATTCCTGCGCCCAGCGACATGCTGTCGCGCACGGTGGCGTACATTCTATCCACAAGCCGTTTCAAAGTTGGGTCCTTGGGATCAACATTGACGGATTCGCTATTTTTTCTCAACAGCAATGAGTCGGTTTTGCTGGTGATTTTAAAAACCCGCATGGGAGTTTCCGCCTCCGCATCCATAATCATGTCGCGTTGTTGTTTGTTGAATGGTGCTGACGTTTGCTGCGCTTTCGCGAAAGCGAAACTTCCCAATATCAATATGATAAGAATCTGTTTCATAATTGCCTAATTTTTAGGTTGCTTCTCCATTATGGTGAACTCCGGCCTTTTCCCTACACTCACCTCACTAGATCCCAAAACCTCAACGGTACCCACAGTAAAATCATCCTCGGTCGCTTCAAAGATGTTATCCACATATTTTTGCGGATTGCGATCAATGTAAGGAAACCAAGTGCTGTGAATCTGGATCATAATGCGGTGGCCTTTCTTGAACGTGTGCAAGACGTCCTGCAACGGAAAATTGACAGAGGTCTGCTGGCCTTCCACAAATGGCTCTGGTTTTGAAAAATCATTGCGGAATCTTGCTCTAAACGTTTCTGCACGCACCAACTGTTGGTACCCAGCAAGGGTAACACCAGCAGGTGTTTTGGCCTCGTTCTCCATATCGTCTGGGTATACATCGATCACTTTGACAATAAAGTCGGCATCGGTGATATCCTTCAAAATGACTTCAAGGTTTGCTTGGATTTCTCCGGCAAGCCTTGTGTTATCTGATAGAATGGCTGTTTGAAACGTCAATACATCAGGTCTGCGTGAGGCGTGGCGTTGATCGTCTGTCATGTAAGCGCGTGGAGTAAAGGTTACCGGAGTCACTTCACTGCGGAAAGGCACCGGCTTCATCGGGTCGCTGATATAACTGAAACTTGCTTTCTCATCTACTTTTTTGTTCATGGTAAGCTTGCCATTCTTCTCAAAACCGAAAACAATTTGCTCCTGCTGTGGTGGCCACACGTTGAATTTTTCCCATTGTTTTAAACCGGTATCAAACATATAAGCTTCTGGCAACGACGGATTTTTAGCGCCTTTCAAATGATGTTCAAAAAACGGAGTCTCAATTTCTTTTTGGTAAAAGGTAGAAATGCTGTCGCCAAAAACGATGTGGTTCACCATCTGCGTTCCAGGCTCGCGCGCCCAGTTACCGTGGCTCCATGGTCCCATAACGATGGTGTTGTTCTTATTTTTTGGATTGTTCTTTTCTACGTTTTTGTAGATCGTCAGCGGTCCGTAAAGATCCTCTGCATCAAACCAGCCGCCTACAGTCATTACTGCGTGGTTGACGTCTTGGTAATGATTGACAATGGCACGCTTTTGCCAGAATTCATCGTAGTTTGGGTGCTCAGCAACTTCTTTCCAGAATTCATTGTCAGGGTAAATTTTCTCCGTTACATTTTTTAGAGGACCGATTCCCATGTTGAACGCATAGGAATCCTTAGTATTTCCTGCCGCTCTCATCGCATCCCATTTGTCCTCGTACCAACTTTCTGTCGTTGGGCCTTCCGTCTGGTGGCCAAAAACAGGGTAAGCCATCAAATAACTTTGCAGCGTGGCTCCCATATGGTGAAAATCATCAAAGAAAAAATCACCGATAGGCGCTTGTGGAGATGACGCTACCAACGATGGGTGCGCGTCTGGCAAAGCAGCCGCTGTGTAGAATCCTGGATAGGAAATTCCCCACTGCCCTACTTTGTTATTGTTGTTCTTGACATTTTTTACCAGCCAGTCAACCGTATCATACGTGTCAGAGCTCTCATCAATGTCTTTCTTGTTTTTCACGTCGTTGCCGGGAATGTTGGGTGTCATATTGGTAAATGTTCCCTCACTCATCCAGCGGCCACGCACGTCTTGATACACAAAAATATAGCCTTCTTTTTCCATGAATTTGTTGGGTCCCAGCGATGTTTTATACTCGCCCTCTCCATAAGGCGCGACGCTATAGCAGGTGCGCTGCATCATGATCGGGTATTTTTTGGTCGTGTCTTTGGGCGCGTATATTACGGTGTACAACTTTGTGCCATCGCGCATCGGGATGTACTCGACGGTTTTGGTATAGTTGTCTTTTACATAGGTGGATGGCGATTGCGCTTTCGCGAAAGCGAAACTCCCCAACATCATCACCGCAACAAATAAATTTTTCATGGAATAGTAATTTGATTTAAAGATAGCATAACGCCACAAAAAAAGGCTTCCCGAAATAGAAAGCCTTTTGTTTGAAGGAAAATGGTTTTACCAGATGATCACACGATCTGCTGGCTCCACATACATTTTATCGCCTGGCTTGATGTCAAATGCATCATAGAACGCCTGAATATTCTGCAAGGGTACATAACCACGTTGCATTCCTGGCGAGTGTGTATCGCCCTTAATGCGTTGTTGCAATGCCTCATCACGCATTTTAGTACGCCATACCGTCGCCCAACTCATAAAAAAGCGTTGCTCTTGTGTGTATCCATCAATATCAGTTTTAGGCTCACCTTTGTCCTTTAACCACATTTGTAAGGCATCATATGCAGCGTTTACACCACCTAAATCGCCGATGTTCTCACCTAGGGTAAATTTACCATTGATAAATACCTCTGGCATTACCTCAATTGCGCTGTACTGGTCAGCAAGATTGTCGCCCAGTCCCGTGAACTTTGTGTTGTCTTCATCTGTCCACCAGTTGGTCATGTTACCAGCTGCGTCAAATCGTGCGCCGCTATCATCAAAACCGTGGGAGATCTCATGACCTATCACAGCACCCATCCCTCCAAAGTTGATGGCAGCGTCTGCATTGTAATCATAGAACGGTGGCTGTAAAATTGCAGCTGGGAAAACAATCTCGTTGTAATAAGGATTGTAATAAGCATTCACAGTTTGTGGTGACATGAACCACTCGGTTTTATCTACTGTCTCGCCTAGATCTGCCAGGTTTTCTTCACGGCTCCATTTAGTCACGGCCATCATGTTATCAAATAGGTTGCCTCCATTTACTGGGCTCGTGATTTCCATCTTGCTGTAATCTTTCCACTTGTCTGGATAACCTATTTTGATGGTCATTCCATTCAACTTTTCAATGGCTTTTACTTTAGTGTCTGCACTCATCCACTCTAGATTGTTGATGCGTACTTCATAGGCTTTCTTTACGTACTCAATCATTTCCATGGCTTTGTCCTTAGCCTCTTGTGGGAATTTTTCTTCTACATATAATTTACCTAACGCCTCACCAACGGTACCGTTGACAACATCAAGAGCACGCTCGTCCATTTTTTCTTGTTCTACCGCACCACGCATGGTTTTGGAATAGAAGTCCCAGTTGGCATCTTCCAACTCAGTAGACAAAAAGTTAGCGGAATTGTCGATGATCGTCCATTTCAAATATTCCTTGATGACGGGCAAGTTTGCTTGGGTCAACATAGGCTGCAAAGCCTTTAAATAATCAGGTTGTGAAACGATAATGGTTTCAAAATCCTTCACGCCTATTTCCTTAAAGTAAGTGTTCCAGTCCATGGCAGGAACTAAATTTTTCAAATCTGCCTTAGGCATTGGGTTGTAAGAAAGCAGTGGGTTTCTACTGGCCACTTTGTCCAATCTTGGTTCAGCCATTTTAGCTTCAAAGGCGACTATATCTGCAGCAGTTTTTGCAGCTGCTTTAGCATCAGTTCCCGTCATGGTCAACATGCGCGCCATGTGTTGCTCGTATTTTTCCAGTTTTGACTTGCTGTCTGCATCTTCTTCCACATAATATTCACGGGACATTCCCAGGCTACCAGCGCCCAGTTGTGCTACGTTCATATTTGTATCCTTTGCATCTGGCCCAACACCGAAAGAAACCAGCCCGCTGACGCCAGTGGCAGAAAGCTTGCCCAACAAAGCAGGTAGTTGTTTGATGTCCTTTACGGCATCAATCATTTTGAGGTAAGGTTTTAATGGTGCGTATCCAGCCTTGTCACGACTGTCGGTATCCATGATGGATTGGTAGACGTACACAGCTTTGGCCTGGTCAGACTTGGGATCTAGATTTTTATCGTCTTTTGCTTTGTTTAGTATTGCAAGAACGTCTGCATCAGTTTCCTTGCGCAGCATATTGAAACCTCCCCATACCGTCTGGTCTGCAGGAATCTCTGTATTATCGACCCACGTTCCATTCACAAAGCGGTAAAAGTCCTCTTTGGGACTAACGCTGTTGTCCATGGCATCCAGGTCAATCCCTGGATTTGACTTCATCTTTACGTCCGAAGTCTGTTTTTTATCCTGCGCGAAACCAGCAGTGGTAGCGGCAAGTGCAGCAATGATCGTAAATGATCGCGCCGTAGTCCAATTAAATTTCATAAGAATAGATTTTAGGTATTAAAGATAATTCGATTTCAAAAACCATGCAGACTCTTAGATAGGTTTAACAAACTTCTCCTCGTGTGCAAGATTGTTGATTTGAGTTCGCTTTCGCGAAAGCGAACCATCCTCTATAAGTTAGCTTTAAAAGAGAACTGTTACAAAAAAAGGACCCAACTTTTTACGGTTGGGCCCTGGAACTGTAGAGTAGTAGTTTAAGTTATTGGACGATTAATTTTTTAGTAGCCGTTGTGCCGTTAGCATTAACGGTTAAGAAATACATACCTGCATTGAGGCCAGTCAGGTCAATTTGTTCCATTTTATTACTTGTTGCCTGCATTTGGGCAACGGTTTGACCTGTAATGTCTGTTACTGTATAGCTATAATCACCATCCATTTTCCAATCCAGTTTGAAAACACCAAGGGAAGGGTTAGGATAAACGCTGAAAAGCAAGTCTTGGTTGGTAGCGGCAGCTTTAGGAGTCGCGCCTTTTACAACAACGTTGTCCAAAATAACTCCTTCTTGATTGTTGGAATCGTCTGAGTGCATGACAAATCTAAAGATCACGCCTGCATTGCCTTCCACTTGTTTAAGGCTTGCAGCATATGTTTTCATCTGGGTGTCAGTTCCTGTCCACTGTCCACCAGTACAGTTGTAACAATTTGAGCCATTAGAACCTTGGGTTGAATTGTACCAGTTGCTATCTGTACGATCGCCTAACAATTCCCACGTCTGACCGTGGTCTAGCGAATACTGCACGTAAAATATATCCCATCCATCTTCTAGGTCGTAAGCCATATCAAACTGAAAGCTTGTGCCCGTTGCAGTTGTTAGGTCATAACATCCCGTATACAAATAAGCGATGGTTTTGTCTGTATAATTACCATTCAGCTTTGTAGCATAAACTTTTTTACCGCTGGCCGCACTTTTCAAACGATTGCTTGTTGGGATCCCTCTTTCCCATAATACGTTTGAATTCTCTTTGTTTGCGGTTAATAGTCCTGCGTTTTCAAAATCATAGGTAGTACCTACCGTTGCAGCTGTGTTTTGCAGAATGCGAATCGTTTTGAAGTTGTTGCTAGCGTACTCATCTGCAACTGTAGTTGCTTCAATTTTCACCTGATAGCTTCCCTGCTGTAGGTTTAGGTTGGTGATAGCAACTTCTCTTGTTTGTAGTGGCGCAATGCTTAGTTCATATTGATGTGCAATAGGGTTACCCTCATTGATGGTATAGATCAAGGTAAAGCTAGATATAGTAGACAAGCCCTTATTTTTCAAGGTAACAACTATATCGTTGCTCGAACAGTCGATACTACCATTTGCGTGTACCGCAGTTACCAACGCAATATCATTACTCGCTTGTACTGCGCTTATTCCTGTTTGCCAGACTCCACGACCATAAGTTGCAGCCGTCATGATATTATCATTCAGGTTAACTTCTAGATCTGTAATACTCACATTGGGAAGGTTGTTTGTAAATCGCGTCCATGACTGCTGTGCTATAGAAAACTGGTAAACACCGACTGTTGTCCCTAGGAAAAGTTTCTCACCTGCACTGTTTGCAAAATGTACCAGTGTGTTTTTACCTAAGCTAGGCAAGTTGTAGGAGATATCTGTAAAATCACCACCCATGTTATCGCTGCGCATAACCTTACCTGTGGTAGTTCCTGTAGCCACATAAATAATATTATTGTTGGTTTCATTAACCTCGATGGCCGTGATTGTTCCAGGCAGTTCTTTGATCCATGTGAAATCTGTTCCACCATTTGTACTTCTAAACAATTGGTTCTTTACGGCAACATACATGATATCCTCATTGATAGGATCAATTTCCAGTACTGTAATATTATCAGTAAAGTTGGAAGAAACTGGTGTGAAGCTGTTTCCCGTTAACTTATAAAGTTTTTTGTAGGCAGCGTAAACAACTCCTTTAGAGTTAATTTTCATAGGTGTAATCCAACTACCCATTTCTGGACCCGTTACTTTACGATCCATACTGCTACCATCCTTGGTTACATACAATTCCATCCCAAATTGGGTAAAACTATAACGTACACTAGGGTTGGTTGGGTCGATTGCAGCTTCCATTCCATCTGCACCGTGAAAATTCTTCCACTTGTTAGCGCTATAGGAAAAACCACCGTTCCCCTGAAGGCCTCCAGAAATGTCCATGCTTGACTGCGTTCCCACAGCTACTCGTAAAAATTGACCTATTTGTAATCCTGCGGTAATGTCATCAAATGAACTTCCATCATTATTGCTTTTATAAACACCACCATTTGTCATTGCAAATAATTGGTTATTAAAAACCCTCAACTGGTGAATGGAAGCATGAGTATAAGATGGTGAGTCGGGAGCATCCCAAGAATTGATTTTTTCAAATCTTGTACCACCATTTATAGATTTCCAAATGTTCGCACAGCCAGCGTATACGATATCTGCGTTCTCTTGAGACACTTCCAGTGCTAGAGTATACCAAGCCAGGTCAGATTCCAAGATATTAGTACCATCATCCTTACGTGCAAAAGAAACTCCCGCGTCATTGGATCTGTAGACACCAAGTAGCGCGTTACTCATATCCACTGCCAAAACGTATATAGTGTTAGGCGCTGCCTTACTAACCGCAAGAACCATTCTCGTAATTCCGTTTGGAAGACCCGTCGTTGTGCGGAAAAAGCTTTCCCCACCGTCTCTGGAAGTATAGAATTCTGAAGTTGTAGCAACATAAATAGTCCTAGAATTACCCGGTTGTAATTTTATATCCTTGATGTTACCGTTAAATACTTTTTTTACCGTCGTACCTCCATTATAGGTAGTATACAACCCTTTGTTTGTTGCTATAAAAAGTTTTTTTGAATTGGATGGATCAATGTAGATCTCACTAATAATTGCATCTACACCTGTGAACTGCAATGAAGTGGGCAAAAAATTCTTTCCACCGTCGATGGACTTGAACATACCTAAACTAGATGCATCACCACCATCATCATCACCAGTTCCAATGTATATGATATCTGAGTTGCTAGGATCTACCGCTATTGCACTAACCCCTATTCGAGAAAGAAAATCAGTTAAGGGTTTCCAGTCACGACCTGCGTTTGTTGATTTCCATAACCCACCTGTTGGAGCACCCACATAATAAGTAGAAGGATTGGACGGATCTACCACAACAGTATTTACCGTTCCTTGACCTGGAGACCATGAAGTCGTATTTTCAAAATCAAATGGCCCTACAGGAGTCCATTTTGAATCATCAGTCGCTACTGCAGGAGACGACTTTGCCATCATAAATCCAGCGGCAGCCTGCTGCAATTCCGCAGGAGACTGCATATTACCATCCTGTTTGAGGTATCCTTGGGATTGCTGCAACCACGCTTGGAAAAGCTGGTGAGCCATTTCATTGGATGCATTCTCTGGTTGGGAAAAATATGCCTCTCCAGCATTCTTATACTGGCTATAAGTGAAACCATCTTGACCGTTTCCGCTTCCCTGTATCCATGGTGCATCAGTTCCCATTTGGGCTACCGCTGCGACAGAGATAAAAAGAAAGAAGAGTAAAGTTGATTTCATAAAACGTAACTCGCTGTAATTCATATGCAAGATACGGGCAGAAAGAGGCTGCGGTTTTCGGTATTCTACGCGAGGTAGGCATTACGGCGCAGTTGCAGATTTACTCGTTTAAAGGTCATTACCTGATGCGGTTAAACGGGATATTTGTTTGTTAAATTGTGTTAAATAGTAGAGCTTCAAACTGTCTCAACTCGCGTTCTATCAAGGGCTACAAGCAAATAAAGTGGTATAACAAGACGGTTTCAACTTTCGGCAAGATGCACGTTTTTGCGCTTTGGTTTGCTCAGTTACCTTTCTTGAGTTGATCGATAAATTCAGCTTCCCATAATTTTTTGGTTTCGGTAAGGCTACTTACATTTTCGTTAGGTACCGCAATGGATAAAACATAATGCGCAATTCGAGCTTTACCACTTTCCATAACCACAATACCACTACCGCGGCAAATTCCCATCTGGGTGGAGAGCAATTCGTCAAAATATACCACTCCGTTTTTTGTGTAGATGTTACGTTGTAATGGTGTGAAAGACCATGCCTTTCCCTTGTCAAAAAATGGTTTTGCAAATGCTCTGAATTCTGCCAATTGCCAGTTTTCAGTGGCATCCGTTCCTATGAATACCGCATCTGTTGTCATCAAATCAAAATAATCCTCAAAGTCTGCCCTAGCCGCTGCATCATGCCACTGATCTATCACCTGATTGATGGTAGATTCTGGTATGTTTTTGTAGCTGGAACAACTGGCGGCGCTAATGGCGATCACAGTTAATAGGAAAAGATATCTCATGGACTGGAATTGAGGTTGAAGATAATTAATCCTATTTTCATACCATGAAAAAGGAAGAAGTAAAACACAGGTGTGGATGGTGCGTGGGCGATGGGCTTTACGAGGCGTACCACGATACAGAATGGGGCAAACCTGTCTACGATGACTCTTCTCTTTTTGAGTTTTTAATCCTAGAAACCATGCAAGCTGGGTTAAGCTGGATCACTATACTGCGAAAGCGCGAGAACTATAGAGAAGCCTTGGATAGATTTGATGTACATAAGATTGCCGCTTATAATCAAGAAAAGCTTGACGAACTAATGCTTAATCCCGGAATCATCCGCAATAAACTCAAGGTAAGATCAATCGTCAACAACGCCCAATTGTTCCTTGATATTCAAAAAACCCACCGCAGTTTTTCAAAGTTTATTTGGTCGTACGTTGCTCATCAACCCATTAAAAATACAATTATCCATTACAAAGAGGCGCCTGCCACCACCTCACTTTCTGACCAGATCGCCCATGACTTAAAGAAGCTGGGCTTTAAATTTGTGGGCAGCACCATCATCTATGCCTACATGCAGGCCATCGGGATGGTGAATGATCACGAAATCAACTGTCATCGCTATGAACAAGTATAGTTTAGGGATTTTGATGGTATTCGCTTTCGCGAAAGCGAACTACCTCACAGCCCAATCGCAACAGACAAAAACCGAACAGGAAGAGCGCATTGAAGTCAATGCGTTCCCTGCGGTCGCCCTAGATCAGGTGCAGGCGCTTACCACGGTAAAAAAAATAAAACTGTATCGGGAATTTGATGGCGACAAGGAAAGTTTTGAAGCCAAATTCAAATCGAACGGGCGGCGCTACAGTGTTGAATTTAGTGAGGATGGTACCCTAGAAGATGTAGAAATTGAGGTAGCCAAAAGAAAGATTCCTGACCCCTTATGGGAAATTATTGAGCAAAATCTCGAACAGATCGCTAACCGCTGGCGGGTAGAGCGCATACAGCAGCAATACCTACCGCCAGTAAATAAAAAACTATTGGAACAAAAAATTGAAAGCGGCAATTTTGATGCCTTGGAGATGGTGGTCGCCTTCAAGGAAAAACGCAAGATTTACAGAAAGGAACTGTTAATCGACCAACAAGGGAATATCATAAAAGAACGAGATGTAAAGCGTGTAGCCTATGATTTCCTACTGTTTTAGAGTATTCTTCGTGCTCATTCCCGCGATGGGATTAAGCCAGATAGTAGACGAGGTATTGGTCCAGCCTTCCATCAATGTCTCCTTCCATAATGATTCCCGCTGGAGTTTTAATACTGCCCTGGAACAGCGCAATGTGGTGGCAAATGAATATGATAACCTTCACGTCCAACTGTCACAATTTGCATCTTATGAGATAGGATTTTACTCGCAGATAGGCATGGGCGTGATGTATCGCGAGGTATTTGACCGCGATAGACCAGAGGAGCTGCGCACCACGCAGCAATACGTGAGGACTAGAAATTTTAATTCGCTTAAAATTGCACATCGTGTGCGTTGGGATCAACGCTGGCGAGGCGATCTACTTACACATCGCTGGCGCTACCAATTTTCAGGTGCGATCCCCTTAAATGGAAATGTGACCGATGCCTCTGAATTCTACCTGACCAGCGCGGCTGAAATCGTCTTCATTGCAGAAAATAACGAGCGTCCCGCCTATGACCAGCGTGTATCCATAGGCCTGGGAAAACAATTGAACAGTGACTATAAACTACAATTGACTACAGAATATAGATGGGAGGATTTCACGGCAGCATCAGACCGGCTGCTATTTGTCAACCTTGCGCTGTACTATTCACTGTAAATAGGAAAGAAATACTGGTCTGTCAATTTCTACCGCGCCAAGGCTTGCCAAGTGATCGTTGTACAGTTGGGCATCGATCAGGCGATAATTTTTTTCCTTTAATTGCTCTGCGAGATACCATAGTGCGATCTTGCTCGCGTCTGTACTTTTGGAAAACATGCTCTCGCCACAAAAAATACCATGTCGTGGTAAGTCGATGCCATAGAGCCCGCCAATCAATTGATCATCTTTATAAACCTCTATGCTTTTTGCGTGGCCCATATCATGTAGTTCTGTATAAGCCGAAATTAAATCATCATTGATCCAAGTGCCCATCTGGCCATGCCTTGACGCATTCATACATTGACGCATTACCATTTCAAATTTAGTATTCTCTTTAATTATGTAACCACGATTACGGCGGCTTTGGCGAAGAGACTTGGAGATTTTAATAGGTGAGTCTGCAGAGAGATCAAAGACCATTCTGGGATCTGGCGACCACCAGCAGATAGGCTCGCCGTCGTTATACCATGGGAAGATTCCAGAGTTGTAGGCCAGCAACAACCGTTCAACACACAAGTCACCACCTATCGCCAGCAATCCGTGGGAATCTGCCGTGGCGGGATCTGGAAAAGATAGTTCATGGGTTAAGAATTGCATGAAGTATTCAAGTTAGTTGAAACTTTGCTGGGCTAAAAATAAAAATCCCAGCCAGTGGCTGGGATCGTACTGTAGATATACCGTAAAGCCTAGAAAGGCAGGTCGTCGTTATCGTCATCACTAGAATTACTGATGGGATCATACTCATCAAATGGTGGAATATCTCCAGCTGGCGCACCGCCGCCGGTTGCTCCCATTTTCTCAATGCGCCATCCCGTGATGGAATTGAAATATTTTGTTTCACCTTGAGGACTTTGCCATTCACGACCGCGTAAATTGATGCCTATTTTAACAGCATCGCCCACATTGAAGGAATCGAGCAGGCTGGTTTTGTCCTGCACAAACTCCACCATGATGGGTTGTGGGTATTGCTCCTCGGTCGTGACAACCATCTCCCGTTTTTGGAAACCATTTGAACCGAATGTTTTGGTTTCTCCTATTAGCTTGATTTTTCCTTGAACTTCCATAAGTTATGATAATAAAGTTTTCCAGGCATCGGCGATGGCATTCCTTGCGATCAATTCCTTAGCCTTGATATGTTTTTCTTTTAAAGATGCAGTTTGTAGAGAGTTCGCTTTCGCGAAAGCGGAAACCTCTTCATCCTGCGGCAATGTATGCAGATTTCCTAATTTTCCCAGATCGTTGCCCGTTAAGATTTCGCTATCCCGCACATTCTCAGGTAGGGTATCGACGCCCACGCCGTGATTACGTGTAGGTTTTTCTACCTCAAACATGGCATCTTTTGCGCGGCAGTACCAGTTGCCACCCATCCTCGCGACGGTATCGATCTTGAACGGATCGATATTATTGTCCGCATCCAGAATTGCATCGTTAATGTGAATGCACACCACCTCGCAAATTACTAGGTTACCTGCGCCACCCTCGTTTCCCAGCTCCTTAATTTCAGTGACCTTGCACTCAAACTGCACAGGACTTTCTGCCACGCGCGGTGGTTTGACGATCTCACTCTCTACCGCCGTCAATCCTGCTTTTACAAATTCATTGACGCCGGTTTCATATTCTGTACTCGCCAGCGACATTTGCTGGACAATATCGTAATTGACAATATTGACAACCACCTCGCCGGTTTGTTGGACGTTAGTGAGTGTATCCTTAATAGTACCGTCACGTCCACGCCTCACAGGAGAAAAAACCAAAATAGGTGGGTTTGCACTAAAGACATTGAAGAATGAAAACGGTGAAAGATTTACCTTTCCGGCACTATCCACTGTACTTGCAAACGCTATAGGTCGCGGCTGTACCGCGCTGGTGAGGTAGCCGTATAGCTGGGAATTTTCTAAATCTTCTGGTCGTATTTTCATCGGGTTGCTGGCAGTTTTCAAAGGTAGTATTTCTTGTGAGGGTTTGCAATCTTGATTTGTGGTGTGTCCTATAATTTTAAGCCGTGGTGGACGTTTAGGGAATAGTTGTATTTTTAAAAATTGACTGAAACTGCTTCATGGATTTTACTTCCAACAGGAATTTATTGCGATGGATCATTATCGTTTTTTCCCTTCTCATTACCTCACTGATTTTATGGAACACCTTTCTGTTCTTCCAAAAGCTGAAAGATTCTGAGCGCAAAAACATGCGGGAATACTCCATCGCATTACAGGATCTAGGAAACCAATCCCTAGAGGCAGAGCTGGGAGAACTGGGTTTTACAGTAATGGGAAACACGACAGGACCCATGATTTTAGAAAATGTGGAAGGAAATTTAGAGGCGAGAAACATTCCAGACGAGATCGTAAAGGACTCCATCAAACTGCGGGAATTATTACTTGATTTCAAATCCCAGAATGAGCCGCTCGTCGTAAATTATGAAGGTATGCCTTACACCACCGTCTACTATGGCGATAGCGAGGTTCTAAAAAAGTTGAAATATTACCCATTATCGCTGCTGTTGATCTTTTTTCTTTTTGGTGCAGTAATTTTATTTTTTTATAGATCCAACAAAGCATCTGAACAGAATAAGTTATGGGCAGGAATGGCTAAGGAAAGTGCCCACCAAATAGGAACGCCACTTTCCTCTTTAGTTGGCTGGACAGCAATCTTGCGGGAATCAGACATTGATCCAACCTACGTGGACGAGATGGAGAAGGACATCAACCGCCTACAAATGATTACGGAGCGGTTCTCTAAAATAGGCTCTATTCCCACGTTGAAGCCTCTAGATATCGTAGATCAAACCCGAACGGCTGCAGATTACATAAGCTCCAGGTCCTCAAAGCTCATTAATTTTACCATCAATCTTCCCGAAAAAGAAATCCCGGTGCTGATGAATGAGCAGCTATTTGCTTGGGTAATCGAAAACTTGATCAAGAATGGAATTGACGCCATGAAAGGCAAAGGCGCGATCACCCTTGTATTACGTCATGATGCAAAGCGCATTTACATCACCATTGCCGATACCGGGAAAGGTATTTCAAAACGGATGTGGAAACGTATTTTCACTCCTGGATTCACCACAAAGAAACGTGGCTGGGGACTGGGATTATCGCTTGCCCAGCGCATTATAGGTGATTACCATAAAGGCAAACTGCGGGTAAAAGAAAGCAAACTGAATAAGGGAACTACTTTTGAGATTGTGCTGGATAAGATTTGATGGCATCAATTGATGCTATCAAAAATTAATAAACCGCTCCCTATCATGGAAGCGGTTTATTATTTATCTCAAAAAAAGATCTAAGAAACTGCTTTCAGCTTCTGCAATCCGCTTTTATCGATTTTTGATTCTGCATAAAGTTTTGTGACTTTGAACTCTCTGGTATCGCCTCCTGGCATTTCAAACATGGCATCAGTAAGGATAGCTTCACAAAGTGATCTTAATCCACGAGCACCCAGCTTATATTCAATCGCCTTACCTACTATAAAGTCCAGCGCACCCTCAGTAATAGAAAACTCAATGTTATCCATTTCAAACAACTTTTCATATTGCTTGATAATTGCATTCTTAGGCTCTGTTAGGATCGCACGCAATGTTGCTGCATCCAGCGGATTCATGTGTGTCAAAACAGGCAGACGACCGATGATCTCTGGAATCATCCCAAAATCCTTGATATCCTTTGGAATAATGTATTGAAGTAAGTTGTCCTTCTCTGCCACCAAATCATTTGATTTGATCGCCGCATAACCTACTGCCTGCATGTTAAGTCGCTTCTGGATTACTTTCTCGATCCCATCAAAAGCGCCACCAGCAATAAATAATATGTTCTCTGTATTGACCTCGATAAATTTCTGGTCTGGATGCTTTCGCCCACCTTTGGGTGGTACGTTAACCACGGTTCCTTCCAGTAATTTTAATAATCCTTGCTGTACACCTTCTCCCGACACATCCCGAGTTATAGATGGATTATCACTCTTACGCGCGATCTTATCGATCTCGTCGATAAAGACAATTCCCGTCTGTGCTTTTTCCAGGTTATAGTCTGCTGCTTGTAAAAGTCTGGTAAGAATACTTTCTACATCCTCTCCCACATAACCGGCCTCTGTTAACACCGTTGCATCCACAATGGCGAGCGGTACGTTAAGCATTTTGGCGACAGTTTTAGCAATTAATGTTTTACCTGTTCCTGTCTGGCCCACCATCATAATGTTGGACTTTTGGATCTCGATATCATCCTTAGATGCTGGTTGAAGCAATCGTTTGTAATGGTTATACACCGCTACGGACATTACTTTCTTTGTAAAATCCTGCCCGATAATGTATTGATCAAGAAAATCCTTGATGGCCTTCGGCTTTTTGAGCGTTAGGTCTGCCTTTGAAATATCGCTTTTCTCTTCCTTAGTATCTTCTAGCACGATGCCGTGCGCCTGTTCTATACAACGATCGCAAATGTGTGCATCAAGTCCAGCTATCAACAAATTTGTTTCTGCCTTATTGCGGCCACAAAAGCTACATTCTAATGGTTCTTTACTCATTTAGGGATTTTTATGCACGCCAATTTTCATTTAATCATTGATCTAGCTGTACATTATTTATGATGGTGTTTACTGATCTTTCAATTGTAAGAATTCAGTACTGTTGTTTCACGTCGTACCGCAATTAGTGCGGCATGAACTTCTTTTGAGTTCGCTTTCGTACCGCAATGAATGCGGTATAAACTTCTTTTGAGTTCGCTTTCGCGAAAGCGAACTAACCACCATTAAGTTAACTTCTAATTGTCTCTTGTCAAGACTTCATCAATCATACCGTACTTGAGCGCCTCGTCTGCACGCATCCAGAAATCGCGATCGCTGTCCTCATTGATTTGCTCAAATGTCTTGCCCGAGTGTTTTGCAATGATCTCGTACAATTCGTTCTTCAACTTGATAGTTTCCTGAATGGCGATCTCAATATCTGAAGCCTGGCCCTGCGCACCGCTGGACACCTGGTGAATCATCACGCGGCTATGGGGTAGCGCGCTGCGCTTGCCTTTCTCACCGGCACATAACAACACTGCTCCCATACTCGCAGCCATTCCTGTACAGATGGTCGCCACGTCTGGTTTTATAAACTGCATCGTATCATAAATTCCCAATCCTGCATATACACTACCGCCTGGTGAATTGATGTAAATCTGGATATCCTTAGCGGAGTCCGTGCTTGCCAAAAACAACAGTTGCGCCTGAATAATGTTTGCCACCTGATCGTTGACACCGGTACCCATAAAGATAATGCGGTCCATCATCAAACGGGAGAAAACGTCCATTGCCAGTACATTCATCTGGCGTTCTTCTATAATATTTGGGGTAAGATTTGTGGGTGTCATTGCGCCCACCATCTTATCGTAATACATCGGGTTTACACCGCGATCCTTTACTGCAAATTTTTCAAATTCCTTAGCTATATCCATAACGGCAATGTTACTTTTTTAAATAGAAAAAAGGCGTTAACCTGATTGTAAAAGTTAACGCCTAAAGATAATGATTAAAGTACGGCTAGGCGTCGTAGGCTTCTTTTATGAATTCTTCATAAGTCACCTCTTTGGTCTTTAGGTTTGCGTTTTCCTTAAAGAAATTGAGCATTTTCTCATTTTGCAACTGCTCGCTCATGCGTTTCACCTCTTCTTGGTTTTGCATGATGCGGGCAACGATCTGGTCCACCTCTTCATCTGTAGCGTCGGTATGGCCATACTGTTTCATCTGCTCACGTATCTGCTCGCTGGCATAGGCCTTCAACTCTTCAAACTTCAATTGTAGAGGTTCGTTTGCCTGTAGGATTTTTGACTCGATCAATTGGTAACGCAATCCTTTTTCAGAACGCTCGTATTCTGCCGTTGCTTCATCTGCCGTCAATTCTTTCTCGCCGCTATTTGCAATCCATCGTTTAAGAAAGTCCGCTGGAAGGTCAAATTTTGTATTGTCGATCAATCCCTCAGTTACATCAGTCAATAACTTCTGGTCTGTTTGTTGGGCAAACTGCTTTTTAGCATCTTCTCTCAACCGTTCTCTGAGCTCATCCTCACTCTTGATCGCATCTGGACCGAAGAGCTTGTCAAAGAACTCCTGGTTCAAATCTGCCATCTCGCGTTGATTCACTTCTGTAATCTCAAAGGTCACAGCTACGTCAAGATCGTGCACCTTGTCATGCTCTACTTTAAGCATGTTCATCAAATCGTGATCGTCGTTAAAAAGGCCTTTAGTGCCTAGTTGGAGCGTATCACCTTTTTTTGCACCTATAAATTTCTTCTCGTTTGCGGAGCCTTTGATCTTGTCAACGGTAAACGTGGCATCTGTGTTAATTCCCTCATCATCATTGCGGAATATTCCAGTAACCTGATCTTCTTTCTCTACTTCATTCTTGCTGATCAATTTACCGTACTGCTGGCGTATGCGCTCGATCTGCTTATTGATCGTGGCATCGTCGGTTTTAATTTGGTAATGGGTAATCGCCTTTTTGCTTTTTACATCAACCTCAAAATCTGGAGCCATCCCGATTTCAAAATCAAAAGCGAAATTCTCAGAATCCCAATCGATATCTCCTTGCTCTACTGGCAATGGGTTACCCAAAAGGTTTAATTTCTCGGTAGAGAGGTAATTGTTGAGCTGGCCCTGTATCATCTTGTTGATTTCTTCAACCAGAATAGGTGTTCTGTATTTTTTTGTGATCAGACTAGCGGGAACATGCCCTTTTCTAAAGCCTGGAATGGAAGCAGTCTTGCGGTAATCTGCAAGAATCTTGTCTACCTTCTCTTTATAATCTGCTTGAGCAACTTCAATGGAAATGGTCGCATTAAGTGCGTCTTTGTCAGTGCGCTTGATATTCATTTAAGGACTTTTGTGCTGTTAATTTCGGGCTGCAAAATTAAACTTTATTTACATGCCATCAAAACTACTGTAGGTATGGTTAGTCCTTATCGTCCGTTGTTTTGATAAGGACGGAACGAGCTAATGCAAGTAAGAATGCAAAAATTAATGCATACCAAATATTATCCACCGCAAAACCGCTCACCAACCAATCTGCGATCATAATAATAAATGCATTGATAAAGAGCAAGAAAATACCCAGGGTAACTACCGTGATCGGTAGCGTTAGGATCACTAGAATCGGCTTAACAATGAAGTTGAGAATGGATAAGGCTAATGCTACCCAAACCGCTGTGAAAAATCCGTCCACTGCAACGCCTGGTAATACATAAGCGAGAAGAATGACAAGAATTGCAGTGAGTAGAAGATTGAGGAGAAACTTCATAATTGATTTGATTTTTGGTAAAAATAAAACATCCGCTAGGAACCAAATCTTAGCGGATGTTTAAAAGTCGATTGGTAAGGCTGCGTGTTATAGACCGTTACTAAGCTGTACAGTTTTATAATTACCTATATCAACCTTAGGAATTGTTGATCCATAGGTAGCATTGATTGCATCTATAATAGTATTTGCGGTAAATGCATAACCTCTAGGAGTTGGGTGAACACCATCAAGGGAAAACGCACCACCTGAACCAAAGGTGCTTGTTAAGTTACCACCATTGAATCGCACACCGCCTTGAGCTAGACCTTGTAATGCAGTTCTCGCATCAACTAAGGCCAATCCGTTTGCCTGAGCAAGTGATGCAATGGTAGCATTATAAGCTGTTTGCGCTGCAGTTACGCGAGCTTGCTCTCTTACTGTTAATACGTTTGCATTTGCTAACGCCACTCCAACACCTCTTACGCTGCTTGGATTCGAGGGATCTGCTAATGTTCCTAAAATGGTACGTGTTGGCAAAGTGATCAAATCACCAGGTGCTGTCTGGCGAATGCTTGGTAAACCTAGTGCAGAAAGGTTAGTAAGGTCCACATCTGTAATTACTACAAAATTTGCACCCGCAACAAAATTAATAGTTCTTGCGACTCTTTCAGCAGTTGTGATCAAACTACCTGCTTCTGCTAGTCTAAGACCACCATTGTATTGAGCATATGCCATATTTACACCAGCAGCAGTAGTGGCATCCAGCGGGATAGGATTTGCTGGGATTGAAGTAAAAAATGGAATAGAGGTGACATCTGGGATGTTGATCAATGCTCCTTTAGCTCCGTTGGCAGTCATTGCTGCAACATAACCCGTCATGACTTGAGCAAATACAGCATCATCAGTGATGTCTCTAGGCCCGTAAGTTGCAGGGTTGATATTGTTTGCAGCATTTTGGTCAACTCCAGATCCTCCAGAAGTCGCGTAGCTTAAAATATCATTATTCCCGATCCATAAGGTGAAAAAAGTTCCTCCAGCAGCAGCAGCATCAGCGATTACCGTTGAACTTGGTGATGAGGCAAATCGGACAAAATAAGGGTTTGCAGATATTGGATTAGTTGCTAGACCCGCAACATTACCGTATCCTGGTGCGCCCAATTCAAAACTTTTAGCTCCTGGAACTCCATAGTTGTTCAAAGGTCCCATAAACTTGTCAGCAACATCAGTAGTTGGGGTTCCGTTGAGCACAGTAGGAGTACCCGGTCTAGCAGGTAAGGTTGCGGTAGCAGGAAGCACTGACAACACAAAGCGATTAGGAAACCCAGCAAGAGGTGCTCCATTAAATAAAAGACCACCTAAGTTGTCATTCACCAGTGGCTGGATAAATTCTCCACCACCGACTAGCTCAAATTGTTGCGCCATAATGTTGGGAAAAGAGTTCTCTTGTCCCTCTAGATATAGCGCATTGTCTGCATAACCAGAAGTCAACGAGTTTCCTACGGTAACAAACTTGGAAAAATCTGCCTCACCAGCGGTATAAAATCCTGCGTCCTCAACAGAATCCTCAAATTCATTCTCGCAGCT